>NZ_JBICCO010000009.1:0-112673 GCF_043119405.1 Achromobacter sp. 413638 | reverse complement strand
CTCGATCTCCGGCGCCACGCGGTTCGGGTGCGGGCCCCGAGCTCCAGGCAGTTTATCGAGCAGTCCTGCCGAGCCAAACGTCTGATAGTTGCGGCGAATCTCATAGAACTGTTGGCGGCTGTAACCCATGCCCTTGCATGCCTTGCTGACATTGCGCAGTTCCTGGGCCAAGTCCAACAGACTGAGTTTGCGACGTGCTACTTTTTCTTCCGTGGTCATACGTACTCTCCGGATCATGCAACAGGTAGGGGTACCCGTTTCATAACCCGGCTTGGGGTCGTATGACCACGCCCCAACGCGGTCAACTGTCAGGTGAATACTGTCTCAATTCACACTACAAGGGCGCGCGCGAGGAACTGGCGGGACGGCTGAACTATTGGAACGAACCGCTATACACCGAGATATTCCGATTTTCCGACGCCGATTCCGCCGCGGTGAAATAGCACGTCGTCAAGGCTCCTCGGTGTACTGCTCCGCGCGGATATGGAAGGTCGGTATGCGCGACCACTGCGCGCGCGCCGACAACAGCGTTTCCTCCGACGCGAACACTAGGTTCCAGGCATGGCCGTCATCCACCCAGGAATGCGGCGTCGACTCCCAACCGCAGCACACAAAGCGCAAAGGCTGGATGCCGTAGCGCCGGCGCAGGAAGTCCTCGGCTTCGGCCGCGTGGGTTCCGTCCAGCCGGTAACGCGCCACCAGCGGCTTGCCCTGCCCTTCGTATTCCGAGTGACAGCCCTGGTATTCGATGTAGGCGGGCTTGTCGCCCTGCTTGTCCAGGAAATCGCCGCAGGCGGGCGCGGACGTCGCCTTCGCCGTGACGCAGGCCGACAAGATCAGGCACAGGGGCGTCAGCAGCGCGGCCAGACGCAGAACAGCTTCGGGATGGATCACGGCTTGCCTCTATTTATCAGTGTTCCGGTCGCGCCCCGCGGCCGCCGGAAACGGATCAGCCTTATTGGCGGGTCGTGCGCTTGCGCGCCGGCGTGTCAGCCGATGTGGCGTCGGCGGGGACGCCGGCGTCGAGGTTGAGCACGCGGTCCTGATCCGGCTTGCCGACGTCGGCGACCTCGACGTAGGTGCCGGGCTCGAGGATGCGCGCGATGTCCTCGGCCGACTTGCCGCCGAAGCCCTGGCCCCCGCCGAACATGCGCAGGCCGGACGTGTCGATGGCGCCCTGCACCGTCACCACCGTCAGGACCCGGTCATCGACGCGGAACTCGACCCGCTTGCCGACGCGCGTGCGCGTGAACTCCGCCAGCGGACCACGGCTGCCCGGCGTGAAGGTCACGTCGACATACTCGCCCTGCCCCGCCTCGCCTTTGCCCGCCACGGCCTGCACGACCTGCAGGTAGGCGCTGTCGGCCTGCGCCAGCGGACTGAAAAACAAGGCCAGGGCCAATACCGACAGCCCCTTCGTCAATCGCGTCATGCGCTTTCTCCTTCTGTTCGTGGCGCCGGCGCCGCCGGCGCGCCAGGATCAGCCTGCTTCCTGCGCCAGATTCTGCCATGCCCCGGGACTGCGCCCTTCCTCGGCCAGGAATTCCACCAGCGCCGGCAGCGCCGCGTCCATCGGCCGGTTGGGCTGCATGCGCATCACATAGCCCCAGGATCCGGCCAGCTTCAGGCGCGGCATCAAGGGCACCAGCCTGCCGCTGGCCAGTTCCTCGTCGACCAGCGGCGCGCGGCCCAGCGCGATGCCCACCCCCGCCGCGGCGGCGGCCACCACGGTGCTCAATCCGCTCAGGACCAGCGGCTCCTGCCGCTCCGACGGATCCAGGCCCAGCCGGGCGCTCCAGGTGTCCCAGGACGTTTCGGGACTGTCGACGTGCTTTTCCTCCAGCCAGCGGTGGCGCGCGAAGACGCGCGGATCATCGCGCTCGCCGGGCGGCACCAGCGCCGGGCTGCACACCGGCACCACGGTCTCGCTCATCAGCCGGATGTCGCCGGGCTGCGGCAGGTGCGGGCCGTGCTCGCGCACGTGCAGGAAGGCCAGGTCGATGTCCTGGGCCTTCCAGGCCGGATCCTGGCTGGCGTGCAGGAATACCTGCACATCGATGTCCGGATGCAGCTCGATGAAGCGGCCGATGCGCGGCGCCAGCCACAGCGCGGCCAGCGAGGGGTTGACCGACAGGTTCAGGCTATGACGCCGCTTGCTGCGCACGGCCACGCGGACGTTGCGGCAGGCGGTCTCCAGCAGGGTCAAAGCCTGCTGTACGGATACAAGCAAAGTAGCGCCGGCCTCGGTCACCTGGGCCCGCCGCAGGGTACCGCCCCGGTGCAGCAGCGTGGCGCCCAGGTCCGATTCCAGCGCCCGCAACTGATGACTGACCGCGCTTTTGGTGACGTTCAGCTCGACCGCGGCGCGACTCAGGCTGCCGAGCCGGGCGACGGCCTCGAAGGCGCGTAGCGCCGCCAGCGGCGGGGTATGGGTGGGCAAGTCGGGCATGGGTTGAGTTTATCTCAACTGTGTATTGAAAAACCATCGCTTTCTCGTTCGCGCGCGATCGGGGACCATGAGCCGCATGGACCGTATCCTGGCACGCATCGCGCGGGCGATCCGGTCGCTCATACGAAGGACAACGAAGGAACATCGATATGTATTTCGACGCGAGACTCTGGCGCCTGACGCGCGGCCTGCGCGCCGGCATGGCGGGCGGCATCCTGCTGGGCCTGCTGGCGCTGGCGGCGGGCATTGCCCGCTATGTCTTCCTGGGCCTGATGCTGGCGCGCGTGTTCGACGGCGCGCCCTGGAACGACTGGGCCTGGCCGGCCGCCGGCGCGGCGCTCATGGTGTTGCTGCGCTCGCAGCTCGACCACTGGCGCACGGTGCAGGCGCAGCGCGCCTCGGCCGCCATCCAGCTGTCGCTGCGCGGCCGGCTGTACGACCGCATCGTGGCGCTGGGACCGGCCTGGTTCGCGCGCCAGCGCACCGGCGGGGTGATGCTGACCGTGGTGGACGGCGTCGAGCAATTGCAGACCTTCTTTGGTCAGTACCTGCCGCAGCTGGCCATCGCCGCCGCCGCGCCCTTCGCCATCTTCGCCGTGATCGCGTTCTGGGACGTGCCCACGGCGCTGGTGCTGCTGGCGGCGGCGCTGTTCGCGCTGGCCGGCCCCATGGCCGTGCACATGCTGGACCGCCGCGCCAGCCTGGCGCGCACCCGCTCGCTGAACGAGTTCGGCGAGGACTTCCTGGACGCCATGCAGGGCCTGCCCACGCTCAAGTCCTATGGCCAGGGCAAGGCCTGGGGCGAGCGCCTGGCCGAGCGCGCGCGCAAGCTCTCGGACAACACTTTCTGGGTGCTGTCGGTGAGCCTGCTGACGCGCGGCATCACCGACCTGGGCGTGGCCCTGGGCGCCGCGCTGGCGCTGACGCTGGGCGCCTGGCGCGTGGCCGCCGGCGACATGAGCGTGGAAGCGCTGCTGATCGTGCTGATGGCCGGCACCGAGATCTTCCGTCCGCTGCGCGACCTGCGCTCGGTGCTGCACCAGGGCATGCTGGGCCAGTCGGCCGCCGCCAGCATCCACATGCTGATGGACGCGCGGCCGCTGACCCCGCCGCTGTCCGCCGACAGGGCCACCCCCGCCACGCTCGCGCCCACCATCGAATTCGACAACGTCGCCTTCGCCTACACGCCCGAACGGCCCGCGCACCGGGGCCTGAGCTTTCGCATCGCCGCCGGCGAACGGGTCGGCGTGGTGGGTCCCAGCGGCGCCGGCAAGTCCACCATCGTGCGCCTGTTGCTGCGCGAGTGCGTGCCGCAGTCCGGCACGGTGCGCGTGGGCGGACATGACCTGAACCAGCTCGACGCCGACACGCTGCTGTCGCAGATCGCGCTGGTGAGCCAGGACATCATGCTGTTCCACGGCACCATCGAGGACAACCTGCGCCTGGGCCGCCCCGACGCCAGCCGCGAGCAGCTGCGCGCGGCCGCCAGCGCCGCCAACATCGACGACTTCATCATGGCGCTGCCCGACGGCTACGCCACCCGCATCGGTGAACGCGGGCTGCAACTGTCCGGCGGCCAGCGCCAGCGCCTGGCGATCGCCCGCGCGCTGCTGCGCGACGCGCCCATCCTGATCCTGGACGAGGCGTTGTCCTCGGTCGACGCCGAGAACGAAGCGCTGATCCAGCAGGCGCTGGACCGGCTGATGGAAGGCCGCAGCACGCTGATCCTGGCGCACCGGCTGGCCAGCGTGATCGGCGCCGACCGCTGCCTGGTGCTGGACCAGGGCCGCGTGGTCGAGTCCGGCAGCCATGCCGAACTGATGCGCCAGGGCGGCCTGTATCACCGGCTGATGCGCGAACAGGCTGCGACGCTGGCGCGTCCGGCCGACGCGCAAGCCGATGTGCAGGCCGATGCGCAGGCCGACGCGCGGACCGACATGGCGGACGCCGGCGTCGCGCGCGCCCAGACCTTGACCGGCCACGCCGGCGCCGCGCCCTCGCCCGCCGTCTCGGCGTCGACGCCTGTGTCCACCACTGTCACGCGTGACCCGCGCGAAGATGGCCGGGACGAGCCGGACCTGGACAATCCGCAAGCCCCCGACGCGCGCCCGCTCGACGCGGACGCCGCCCAGGTGGGCTGGCGCGACACGCTGGGCACGCTGCTGTCGGTGGTGCGGCCCTGGCGCGGCACGCTGGTCGCCACCATCCTGCTGGGCGTGGCGCGCGTGGCCGCCTTCATCGGCGTGGGCGTGCTGAGCGCGCTGGTCGTGGCCGCCATCCGCGACGGCCGCGAAATCCAGGCGCTGATCATCGCCCTGCTCGCCACCGCGCCGCTGGCCGCGCTGTTCCACTGGCTCGAATCCTGGCTGGCGCATGCGATGGCGTACCGGCTGCTGGCCGACATGCGCGTCAAGCTCTATGACAAGCTCGAACGGCTGGCGCCCGCCTACCTGCTGCAACGCCGCTCCGGCGACCTGGTGGCGCTGGCCACGCAGGACATCGAGATGGTCGAGTACTTCTACGCGCACACCATCGCCCCGGCCATCGTCTCGCTGGCGGTGCCGCTGTCGGTGCTGGGCTTCCTGGCGTTCTACAGTTGGCCGGTGGCGCTGGCCCTGCTGCCCTTCCTGGCCTATGCCTTGCTGTCGCCGGTGCGCGGCCGCCGCCGCATCGACGCGCTGGGCGACCGCGCCCGCCAGGCGCTGGGCGAGATGAGCGCCCACACCGCCGACACCATCCAGGGCCTGGCCGACCTGACGGCCTTCCAGGCTACCGGCCGCCGCCGCGACGAGTTCCTGCAGGCCGCCGACCGTTATCGCGAACGCCGGCTGTCCATGCAGCGCGACCTGTCGCGGCAGAACGCCAACTTCGAACTGGCCGCCGGCCTGGGCGGACTGGCCGTGGCCGTCACCGGCGGTCTGCAGGTCGCCGCCGGCACGCTGTCGGCCGGCATGCTGCCGCTGCTGGTGCTGATCGCGCTGGCCACCTTCCTGCCGGTATCGGAGATCTCGCAGGTCAGCCGCCAGCTGGCCGACACCATCGCCGCCACGCGCCGGCTGCACGTGGTCAGCCACGAACCGGTGCCGGTGAACGATGGGCCGGCGGACGCGCCGGTCTCGACGCAGGGCCTGTCGCTGGCCTTCGAGCACGTCAGCTTCGCCTATCCCGGCAAGCGCGACAACACGCTCAAGGACCTGAGTTTCACCGTGCCCGCCGGCGCCACGGTGGCCGTGGTGGGCGCGTCCGGCGCGGGCAAGAGCACCGTGGCCAGCCTGCTGCTGCGCTTCTGGGATCCGCAATCGGGCGCGGTCCGGCTGGACGGCGCCGACCTGCGCGGCCTGAAGCTGGACAGCCTGCGCGAGCGGGTCGCGCTGGTCACTCAGGACACCTACCTGTTCAACGACACGCTGGAGGGCAACATCCTGCTGGCCCGCCCCGAGGCCAGCCGCGAGGAACTCCAGCGGGCGCTGGAACAGGCCGCGCTGGCGGATTTCGTCAAGGCATTGCCCGACGGCCTGCGCACCCGCGTCGGCGAACGCGGCATGCAGCTGTCGGGCGGCCAGCGCCAGCGCATCTCGATCGCGCGGGCGTTCCTGAAGAACGCGCCGGTGCTGATCCTGGACGAGGCCACCTCGCAGCTGGACACGCTGTCCGAGATGCAGGTGCGCGGCGCGCTGGACACGCTGATGCGCCATCGCACCACGCTGGTGATCGCGCACCGGCTGTCCACCATCCGCGATGCGGACCTGATCCTGGTGCTGGACCAGGGCGCGCTGGCCGAGGCCGGCACGCACGAACAGCTGCTGCGCGGGCAGGGGCTGTACGCGCGGCTGGCCCGGCGCCAGGGCGGACAGGCGCTCAGTAGCGCAACGTCTCTGTCGACCTAGCGTGCTCACGGACCTCGGCGTCCGTGAACCACACCCGCTTGCTGCCGAAGCCCGTGTACAGGTCGAGCTGGTCGCGGGCGTGCGGCGACAGCGCGCCGTCCGGCGCCACGAAGCCGCTCTGCCCCGGCGCGACCACATCCACCGCGCGCACCGTCCTGCCGTCGAACACGGTCATGTTGTTCTCGGTGCCCCGGTTCTGCGCGACCGGATAGGTCAGCGTGGCCTTGGCATCGGCCTGGGGCACGCCCAGGAAGTTCTTGGGCGCGAAGACCATGGGGCCGGCGGGCACTTTCCAGGCCGCCTGGTCGGGCCCGTAGGCCTGCTTGAGCGCGGCCAGCGCATCGTCCAGCGCCGCCAGCGTGACCGTCTCGGGTCGCTGCCCGTTGAAGAAGTCGTAGCCTTGCGGCACGCCGGCGTCCGGCCCGGCCAGCGCATTGAACAGGACCTTCACGCCCACGGTCAGGTTGATCGAGCCCGTGGACGGCGCGGCCGTGGTGGGATAGCCGGTGGCGCTGTACCACTTGAAGAACTCGGCCGGCATCGCGTCGGCCAGCGTGCGCTTGAGCATGGCGCGCAGCCAGGCATCCATCACCGCCGGCCCCGCGTTGTCGTAGTAGCCCGGCGTGCGCTCGGCGGTGTTCATGCCGTCCCAGGCCGCCAGCCCGGCCACCAGCCGCGCGCGCTCGTCGCCGGCAGGCAGCCCCGCCACCGCGCGTTGCAGGAAGGGCAGGAAGTGGCGACGGTTGACGTCGGCGTAGCTGGTCGTGCGGATCAGGTCCCACATCTGTTGCGGGCTGACCCGGCCGCCCTGCGCGGTCATGGCCTTCAGGCGCGTCTCGATCTCGGCGTAGCGGTCGGCCTGGCCCCAGACGATGGCGAACAGGTCGGTGGACGGATAGCCGCGCATGGGCTGGTTGTTCCAGTTGGCGATGAAGCCCTGGCGCGGGTTGTACACCTGCGGATTGGTGGAGAACGGCAGCATGCCGTCCCAATCCATCTCGCCGGTGCCTGGCACCGGCAGGCGCGGATCGTGGCCGGGCTTGCGCTTGGGATAGAAGCCGGTGTGCGCGTAGCCGATATTGCCGCGATCGTCGGCGTAGTACCAGTTGATGGTCAGCGCGTGACGCGCCGCCTGGGTCTTCCACTGGTCCCAGTTGGCCGACTGCGTCTTGCGCACCCAGGCCAGCAGCGACTGCATCTCATAACCCTCCCAGGCACGCGCCTTGGCGTAGGCGACGTGCTGCGACTCATCGAACTTGACGATCAGGCCGTGCACGCTGCGGTACACATCCATCAGCACCGGCTCGCCGCCCTTGACCAGAATGAGTTCGCTGCGTTTCTCCATGCGTTTCCACTGGCCGTCGTGGAAGTAGCGCGTGCGGTCGGCGGGGTCCAGCTTCTCGGCGTAGATGTCGACGTCGTCGCCGAAACCCGCCGTCGACCCCCAGGCCACGTGCGCGTTGTGGCCGAACAGCACGCTCGGATAGGCGAAGGGCGTGTTGCCCACCACATCGAAGCCCGCGCCGTGCAGGCCGATACCGTAGGTGTAGGCGGGGTTCCACCAGCCGAACTGGGGCCCGTTCAGCAGGATGGCGCGCGCATCCCGGGCGTGGTCGCGCCCGACGAGCCAGATATTGCTGGTGGTGGGCCAGCCCGCGATGCCCGGCTGGCCGGACTCGGCGAACTGCGCCAGCAGCCGTTCGCGCAGCGCGTCCGGCGGGCCGTCCAGCACGCCGCGCGTCTGCGGATCGCGCGGCACGCGCTCCAGCATGGGCGGCGTGCCGTCGTAGCGCGGCAGCGCATAGGACAAGGCCGACGCGCCCGGGGCGGCGGCGCCCGATGTGGCGACGCCCGGCCGGTAGCTGCCCTCTTCCTCCGGCACGGTGACCGGCGCGCGGCTGTCCGTCATCCAGCGCAGCTGGTTGAAGATCTGCATGGCCCGCGCCTCGCCGTGCCGGTCCTTCAATGCGGTCAGCAGCGCCAGGTTGTCGATCTCGCTGTTGGCATCGGAAAAGCGGTTGGCCATGGTGCCCACGTACACCATCGCCACGTCATAGGCGGTCCAGTCCGACGGCTGGAATTCCAGGTCGTTGAATTCCTTGGGCATCAGGCGGCCGGGCTCGGCGCGCACCCGCGCGATCCAGGCATTCATGCCGGCGGCGTAGCCGTCCAGAATCTGGCGATCTTCCGGCGACATCGCGGCCAGCTGGCGCTGGATGCGCTCGGGCGAGAAGTTGCCGCGTATGGACTTGTCGAACGCCACCATCGACGGCCCCAGCACTTCCGCCGTCTTGCCCTGCGTGGCGCGGCGGGCCATTTCCATCTGGAACAGCCGGTCCTGGGCCACGGCGTAGCCGTAGCCGTAGAAGATGCCGTGCACCGTGGCGGCATAGACATGGGGCATGCCGTATTCATCGCGGCGGATGGTGACCTGGCCGCTGGCGGCGGGCCGCGAGGCGGAAACGGCGGCGGAAACGGGGGGCGACGATTGCGGTGCCGGCGCGGCGTGAACGCCCGCGTGCGCACAGGCCGCCAGGATGGCGGCCGACAGGAATTGCTGCTTCATTTGAATCTTGTCTCCATGAACAGTGACGCCGGGCCATGCCGGCCCCGCGCGCCGCGCGGCGCCTCTGCGGACGCCATCGCGGCTTCATGATACGGAGAGCCAATTTATAATTCCAATGCATTTATTTCATACATTTCATGCGTTCGAATTATGGATTTCCAGAAGCTCAAGCACCTGCTCGCCGTGGTCGAACACGGCACGTTCTCGCGCGCGGCGGAAGCGGTCAACCTGTCGCAGCCCGCGCTCAGCCGCAGCATCCAGGCCCTGGAAACCGAGCTGGGCCTGCCGCTGCTCGACCGCGGCACGCGCCGGCTACGCCTGACCGCTTACGGCGCCTGCGCCGTGGAGCGCGCGCGCCGCATGCGCCACGAAGAGACCGAGCTACAGCGCGAACTCAAGCGCATGCACGGCGGCGAATCCGGCAGCATCAACATCGGCCTGAGTCCCACTCCAGCTTCGTTGCTGCTGTCTCCCCTGCTGGCCCATATGACGGCGCGCCATCCGCAGGTGCGCGTCAGCGTGGAGCTGGGCGCGACCGATGCGCTGCTGGCGCTGCTGCGCGCCGAACGCATCGACGCGCTGGTCTGCGACGCGCGCCTGCTGCACGACGCGCCGGACATCGACGCGCAGCCGCTGGCGCCGTTGCGCGCCGGCCTGGTGTGCCGGGCCGGACATCCCATCCTGGCGCATCGGCGCGTCGGCGTCGCGCAGATCCGGCAATACCCGGTCGCGTCCACCTCGCTCAGTCCGGAAGTCTCGCTGCGGCTGGCCGAGACCCTGGGCCCCGGCGGCGCGCCCGAACAAATGGTGACCGTGCGCTGCGAGAACCTGGAAGCGCTGACGCGCCTGGCGCTGGACAGCGACGCGCTGCTGCTCGGCGTGATCAGCGTGACCCGCCGCGAGCAGGAAGCCGGCCTGCTGCGGGAAGTGCCCATCGCGCCGGACCGCGAGCGGCGCGGCCACTATGCGCTGGCGCGCCTGGCCGGCCGCACGCCGTCGACGGTGCTGGATGCGTTCCATGCCTACACGCGGCAGCGCTGGACCGACCTCGCGGCCTACGCGCAACGATCGCGTTGAAAAAAACCGACAGGGTCCACGCGCGCGGTTGATTCACATGTGTCCGTTCTATAGAATCATTCGTTCGGGCATTCGTCCTATTTTCTTTTCTTCATCCAACACACCACTGGGAGGCGCAAGATGATGAATCCGCATACCGCCATCCCGCGCGTGTCTCCGCGACGCTCCTAAGTCGTCGCCCGCGCGGACCCATCGCCTGACGCGTATCAGGCGACTGGTCCTCCGCGCCTGTCACCAACCCAAAACGCAATGCCCGCGCCCACCCGGCGCCGGGTCGTTTTTCCTCCTTTACACAAGGATTCCTGGCGCGTCCCGTGGCGTCAGGCCATTGCATATGGCTATCAAAAAATCGAATCAACGAGGACAGGCCTTCACGGATGTCCTGGGCTATACCTTCCGCCACTGGGCCCGGCAGCCCCTGCGCACGCCGCTCATCATGGCGCTGGCGCTGCTGGCCGCCGTCGCCGACGTGCTGACCCCGCTGTACGCCGGCAAGCTGATCGACGCCGTGGCTTCCGGCGCCGCCGGCGACGCGCAGGTCTGGCACGCGGCCATGACGGCATTCTGGCTGCTGGTCGCGTTGGGCCTGGGCGCCATGCTGCTGCGCCAGGCCGTGTACTACAGCATCATCGGCTTCACGCTGCGCATGATGAACGGCATGATGTCCAGCGCCTTCCACCGCGTGCAGCGCCTGTCCACCGACTGGCACGCCAACAGCTTCGCCGGTTCGACCGTGCGCAAGATCACGCGCGGCATGTGGGCGGTCGACCAGCTCAACGACACGCTGCTGATCGCCCTGCTGCCCTCGGTGGTGATGCTGGTGGGCGCCACCGCGCTGCTGGGCTGGCACTGGCCGCTGATGGGGCTGGTGGTGGGCCTGGGCTCGGTGATGTATATCGCGTTCACCGCGCTGCTGTCGCTGCGTTACGTGGCGCCGGCCGCGCGCCTGGGCAACGCCTGGGACACGCGCATGGGCGGCGCGCTGGCCGACGCCGTGACCTGCAACGCCGTGGTCAAGGCCTTCGGCGCCGAACGGCGCGAGGAAGCGCGGCTGGCGCGCGTGGTCGACAAGTGGCGCCGCCGCACCCGCCGCACCTGGATGCGCGGCACGCTGAACGCCGGCGTGCAGGGCGCCATGCTGGCGCTGATGCAGGTCGCCATGATCGGCGCATCGCTGTGGCTGTGGGCGCGCGGCCAGGCCAGCGTGGGCGACATCACCTTCGCGCTGACCATGTTCTTCATGCTGCAGGGCTATCTGCGCGAAGTGGGCACGGACATCCGCAACCTGCAACGCTCGATCAACGACATGGAGGAACTGGTGACGCTGGAACGCCAGCCCCTGGGCGTGGCCGACAAGCCGGGCGCGGGCGCGATCCGCATCACCGAGGGCGAGATCCGCTTCGACGACGTGACCTTCCGCTACGGCGCGCACGACACGCCACTGTACGAGCATTTCTCGGCGCGCATCGCGCCGGGCGAGCGCGTCGGGCTGGTGGGCCATTCGGGTTCGGGCAAGACCACGTTCATCAAGCTGATCCAGCGCCTGTACGACGTCAACGAAGGCCGCATCCTGATCGACGGACAGGACATCGCCCAGGCGCAGCAGGCCTCGCTGCGCCGTCAGATCGCGATCGTGCAGCAGGAGCCCATCCTGTTCCACCGCACGCTGGCCGAGAACATCGCCTACGGCCGGCCCGGCGCGACGCAGGCCGAGATCGAGCACGCGGCGCGGCAGGCCAGCGCGCACGACTTCATCATGCGCCTGCCCAAGGGCTATGACACGATGGTGGGCGAGCGCGGCGTGAAGCTGTCCGGCGGCGAGCGCCAACGCGTGGCGATCGCTCGCGCCTTCCTCGCGGACGCGCCCATCCTGATCCTGGATGAGGCCACGTCCAGCCTGGACAGCGAAAGCGAGGTGCTGATCCAGCAGGCCATGGAGCGCCTGATGGAAGGCCGCAGCACGCTGGTGGTGGCACACCGGCTGTCCACGGTGCGCGCGCTGGACCGGCTGCTGGTCATGGACCATGGCCGCGTGATCGAGGAAGGCAATCACGAGACGCTGATCCGTCGTCCCGGCGGCGTCTACCGCCGCCTGTTCGAGCGCCAGGCGTTGGAGCTGACCAAGGGGATGTCGCTGGAGGAGCTGCGCGGCGACGCGTCGCGCTTCGTCGACGAACCCGAGGACAGCGACCTGGCGCTGGATCCGCGCTGAGGCCGCGTGGCGCCGGCCGCCAGCGGCGGTCGGCGCCAGACGCCGCCAGCCGCTGGCGCGTACCGGGGGGCCGCTATCAAGCCGGCCGCTCGGCCAACGTCAGGCGCAGGCCGAAGCCGATCAGCGCGGTGCCAAAGACCAGGCTCTGGATCTTCTGCGCCTTCGGGCTGGCCGACAGCCAGCGCCCCATCGCGCCGCCCGCCAGCGCGCACAGCACATCGAACGCCAGCCCCAGGCTGACCAGGATCACGCCCAGCACGGCGAACTGCCGGCCCACCGGACCGCTCGCCGGCGACACGAACTGCGGCAGCAGCACCGAGCAGAACAGCAAGGCCTTGGGATTGAGCACATTGGTCAGTACGCCGGACATCAGCGCGCCGCGCCAGCTGGTCGTCTTCGCGGCGTCGGCCGCGCCCCCCGCCTCGTAGGACATGGGACCGGCGCGCAGCAGCTTCACCCCCAGCCACATCAGATAGCAGCCACCCGCCAGCCGGGCCGCGTCGAAGGCCCAGGGATGCGCGCGGAACAGCGCGGCCAGCCCCAGCGCCGCCAGCGTGACGTGCGCGGCGCGCGCGATCGCCAGCCCCAGCGCCACCGCCAGCGCGGGCGCCCGTCCGCGCAGCAGCCCGGTTTCGAGCAACAGGATCATGTCCGGACCCGGCACCACATAGACGATCACCAGTGCCCCTAGAAACAACGCCATATCGGCCATGACGGCCCTCCTTCGATCTTGCTGCGCAGGGCGTCATTCTAGGAAAATCGGGCTGGCATGTGCTTGCGATTCATGCCAATGAGACTATCATTATTGGCACGAATGACTATCGAAAAAACAGTTTCTTCAATTCCATGCCAAACCCATCGCCCAAGCATCAACTGGACGGCTACGACCGCCGCATCCTGGAAGCCCTGCAGAAGAACGGCAGGCTGAGCAATGTCGAGCTGGCCGAGCAGATCGGCCTGTCGCCCTCGCCCTGCCTGCGCCGGGTGCGCATGCTGGAGGACGCGGGCGTGATCCAGGGCTATGAGGCCCGGCTGGCGCCAGACGAGGTCGGCCTGGGACTGACCGTGTTCGTGGGCGTCAAGGTCGAGCGCCACCACGAGCGCGACGCCGCCCGCTTTCGCAAGGAGGTCAGCGCGCTGCCGGAAGTGATCGCCGCGCACCTGGTGTCAGGTGAGTCCGATTTCCTGTTGCAGGTGGTCGTGCCGGACCTGCGCGGCTACGAACGCTTCCTGCTGGACACGCTGCTCAAGCTGCCGGGCGTGAAGGACATACGCAGCAACTTCGCGATCCAGACCGTCAAGCCGCAAAGCCCGCTGCCGCTGGATCATCTGGCGCGCTGAGGCGCGCGGGGCGGCGCGCTGCCGCCCTTGCCCGCCGCCAGCGGCGGCCGTGCCGCGCCGTCAGCCCGGCATCGCCGCCGCGGCGCGCGCCACCTTCGCCGACCGGCTCTCGAAGCGCGCCTGCGATTGCGCCAGGTAGCGCTGCACGATGGCCGGGTCCGAGGTTTTCGGAGTGCCGCCGGGGAACGGCGGCTCGGGGTCGTACTCGACCTGCAGCTGGATCAGCTTGGCGACGTCCTCGCCGCACAGATCCGCGACCACCCTCAAACCCATGTCTATACCCGAGGTGACGCCGCCCGCCGTGTAGATATGGCCGTCCACGCACATTCGTTCGTCGCTCGGAATGGCGCCGAACCGCGACAGCAGTTCACGCGCGCGCCAATGGCTGGACGCGCGCCGGCCGCGCAGCAGACCCGCCGCGCCCAGCAGCAGCGAACCGGTGCAGATGCCGAACACATACCTGGCGGCCAGCCCCTGCCGGCGCGTGAAATCCACCCATTCGGCGTCGATGATGGCATCATCCGTGCCCGGCCCGCCGGGCGCCACCAGCAGGTCGCAGGGCGGCGCATCGGCCAGGGTGCGCGTCGGCACGAAGGCCAGTCCGTGGTCGGATCGCACCGGGTCCCGCGTTTTTGCGACAAAATCAACAGTGAAGCCCGGCGCGCTCGCCAGCACTTCGTAAGGCCCGGTCATGTCGAGCTGGGTCAGTCCTTCGAACAAGAGAATATTGACATGCATGACGATGCTC
Organism: Achromobacter sp. 413638; assembly: GCF_043119405.1. Classification (NCBI taxonomy): domain Bacteria; kingdom Pseudomonadati; phylum Pseudomonadota; class Betaproteobacteria; order Burkholderiales; family Alcaligenaceae; genus Achromobacter; species Achromobacter sp. 413638. Next base: position 98,393 of record NZ_JBICCO010000009.1, on the reverse strand, counting down.
CATCGGAAAAGCCAGACCCGAGCTTATGCGGAGCAACCGGCCCGCGCGTGCCAATCATCGCGCCGATTGCGCCAAAACGCGTCGTCTTCGTGCTGTACGACGGCTTCCAGCCGCTGGATCTGGCCGGCCCCTGGCAGGCGTTCAGCTCCGCCAACGAGGAAGCCGAGGCCGCGCTGTACCAGCTGGGCACCGTGGCCGCCGAACCCGTGGTCGCCACCTGGGACCAGGGCCTGCGCATGCAGGTGGACTGCACCTTCTCGGAAGACGGGGATGGTCCGGTGGACATGATCGTGGTGCCCGGCGGCCCCGGCGTGGAGCGCGCCAGCGCCCATGGCGAGACGCGCGCCTGGCTGCGCCGGCGCGACGCCGGCACGCGCCGCACTTGCAGCGTCTGCACCGGCGCCTTCCTGCTGGCTTGCGCCGGCCTGCTCGACGGCCGCGTCGTCACCACGCACTGGCGCTCGGCCGACCGGCTGCGCCAGCTGTACCCCGCGCTGCGGGTGGAGGACGACCGCCTGTACGTGGACAGCGGCAAGTACTGGACCTCGGCCGGCGTCTCGGCCGGCATCGACCTGGCCCTGGCCCTGATCGAGCGCGACCACGGTCCCGAACTGTCGCAGCAGGTGGCGCGCCGGCTGGTGGTCTTCATGCGCCGCGGCGGCGACCAGCGCCAGTACAGCCAGACCCTGCGGCTGCAGGACCGCGCCGGCGCGCCGTTCCGCGAGCTGGTGCAGAAGATGGAGGCGCGACTGTCGGCCCGCTGGTCGATCGACGACATGGCCGACGCCTGCGGCATGTCGCGCCGCACCTTCCAACGCAAGTTCATCGCGCATTTCGGCGTGGCGCCCACGGAAGTGCTGCGCATGCTGCGGCGCGAGCGCGCCGGCGCCGTGCAGGCGACCGGCAAGATGTCGAAGAAGGAAATGGAAAGGCACCTGGGGCCGATGGGCTGACCGGCCCGCCGCGCTTGCCTGCCGGCGGCATGGCCGCCTTACCCCGCCACCCCCACCGACACCCCGCCGCACACATGGATCAGCTGCCCGGTCACGAAGGCGGCGCGCCGGTCCATGAACATGGCCACCACGTGCGCCACTTCTTCCGGCAGACCGCTGCGCCCCACCGGGATCGCGGCCTCCAGCGCGCGCGTGCGCGGATCGCCGGGGGGATTCGACGCGTTGAACAGTTCCGTCGCCACCGGCCCCGGCGCCACGGTGTTCACCGTGATGCCGTCGGCCGCCAGCTCCAGCGCCCAGGTCCGCGTCATGGCCGCCAGCGCGCCCTTGGACGCGCCATAGGCCGTGCGCCCAGGCTTGCCCAGCGCGGCGCGGCTGCCGATGTTGACCACTCGTCCGTGGCGGGCCGCGCGCATGCCCGGCAGCAGCGCCTGCAGCAGCACGACGGGCGCCACGAGGTTGACGGCCATGGTGCGCGCCAGCGCGTCCTGCGTGACGGCCTCGATGCCGGCGACCTCGATCATGCCGGCGTTGTTGACCAGATGCAGCACGGGGCGCGACGCGGCCAGTTCGCGCGCGGCCTCGCCCGCCGCCCGCGCGTCGGCCAGATCCACCGAGCGGAAGGTCTCGCCCGGCAACAGGGACTCGGGCGCGCCCCGGCTGAAATTGACGGCCTCGTAGCCGTCCTCGATCAGCCGCGCGACGATGGCGCGGCCGATGCCCCGGCTGCCGCCAGTGACCAAAACGGTGCCGTTTTTCATTGCGCGGTGATGCCCTTGTCCTTGACCAGCCCGCCCCATTTGCGCCGCTCGTCCTGCTCGAACGCGGCCAGTTCCGGGCCGAACAGCGCGCCGGGCTTGGCGCCCTGCGCGGCGAAGCGCGCGGCCAGATCAGGCGAGCGCAGCCCCTCGCGGGCCGCCTCGATCAATTGCCTGACGACGGGTTCGGGCGTGCCGCGCGGTGCGTACAGGGCAAACCAGGCGGTCACGTCGAAGCCCGGCAGCCCCGATTCCGCGACGGTCGGCAGCGCCGGCGCGGACGGATCGCGCGCCGCCGACGTCACGGCCACGCCGCGCACCAGTCCGCCGTCCTGGATCTGAGCCAGCGCGCCCGGCAGGTTGTCGAACAGCAGATCCACCTGGCCGCCGGCCACCGCCGGCAGGGAAGCGGAGGTGCCCTTGAACGGCACATGCAGCATCGAGATGCCGGCCATGGCCTCGAAATAGGCGCCGGTCAGGTGCACCGACGAACCGACGCCCGGCGAGGCGTAGGTCAGCTTGCGCTCCGGATTCTGGCGCGCGGCCTGGATGATGTCGGCCACCGTGCGGTACGGCGACCTGGCGCTGACGGCGATGACGTTGGGCGTGGTCGACACCAGCGCGATCGGCACGAAGTCGCGCGCCGGATCGAAGGTCATGTTGGCGTACAGGAAGGGATTGATGCTTTGCGTGCCGATGGTGCCAAGGCCCAGCGTGTAGCCGTCGGCCTTGGCCCGCGCCACGTAGGCCATGCCGATATTGCCGCCCGCCCCCGGCCGGTTCTCGACCAGCACGGTCTGTTTCAGGCCCGGCTCCAGCGCGCGGGCGATGGCGCGGCCGAACAGATCGGCCCCGCCGCCCGGCGGATAGGGCACGACCACGGTCACGGGATGTTCGGGATAGCCGGCCGCGGCGGCCGGCCCCGTCGCCACGGCCAGCGCCGCGATGGTGAAGGCGAATGCGGCCCGCAGGGCGCGCGCATGCTGTTGTTGCGTCATGAGTCTGTCTCCTTGAGGGCCTGTGGCCCTGCCCCCGCTTTGCCGCGGGTGTCTCATGCGCGCAGCCTGCCTGCGCGCCCGATACGCACATACAAAACCACTGCGAACCCACTTTGAACCAGGCCGGCCATGCCGCGTGACGCGCCCGCCGCCAGCCGCATGCCGTCGCGCGCCGGGGCGGCCCGGCGTCAGATGACGGCAATCGGAAGAATGCCGATGGATCAAAAGTACATAAATACGTACTATATTCATATAAACACGAAAAACCGACCGGAGACAAGCCCATGAAACGCTGGACCCGCCGGCCCGAGGGATCGACCTGGGGCGATTTCGGACCGGACGACGAGATCGGCCGCCTGAACCTGCTGACCGAAGAAAAAGTGCTGCAGGCCGTGCGCGAAGTGCGCGCCGGCAAGGTCTTCTGCCTGTCGCTGCCGCTGGACCTGCCGGGCGGCAACGTGCTCAATCCGCGCCGCCATCCGCCGGCGCTGGCGCCCACGCGCCGCGACGGCCAGCCTTACCTGAACTTCCAGATGTCGCGCCTGCAGGAAGGCGCGGTCGACGTGCTGTCGGACGACCAGGCCACGCTGTCGCTGCAATACTCCACGCAATGGGACGGCCTGAGCCACGTGGGCGCGCTGTTCGACGTGCAGGGCGACGGCCAGGCCCGGCGCGTGTACTACAACGGCTATGCCGCCGGCGTGGACGTGCTGGGCGGCGGCGATCCTGGCGCCGATGCCTGCTGCCCGCCCGGCGCCTCGTATGCGCGCCGGCTCAGCGTCAGCCGCTACGCGGAAAAAGGCATGCAGGGCCGTGGCGTGCTGCTGGACCTGGCGCGCGCCTTCGGCACCGGCCGCACGCCGGTCGGCCTGGCGCAGTTGCAGGCCGCGATGCACGAACAGCGGGTCGCGGTGGAACCCGGCGACATGCTGGTGCTGCGCACCGGCTTCGCCGAGGCGCTGGTGCAGATGGACGGCAAGCCCGACGCGCATCGCCTGGAACAGACGGGCGCGGTGCTGGACGGCGCCGACGCCGCATTGCTGGACTGGATCACCGACAGCGGCGTGGCCGCGATCTGCGCCGACAACTACGCGGTCGAGGCCTACCCCGCGCGCACGTCCGGCCCCGGCCATTCGATCCTGCCGCTGCATCATCACTGCCTGTTCAAGCTGGGCGTGCCGCTGGCCGAACTCTGGTACCTGAAGGATCTGGCCGACTGGCTGCACGCGCAGGGCCGCAACCGCTTCCTGCTCACCGCTCCGCCGCTGCGGCTGCCGGGCGCGGTCGGCTCGCCGGTGACGCCGATCGCCACAGTCTGATACCACCATCCTTCGAACCATCGCCGGCGGACTTCCGCCCCATCCGCCACCGCGCCAGCGCCCATCGAATCATTTCAATGAACACCGTGCCCGTATCCACCGCTATTGCCGACACCTTCGCCGCTCACCTGGATGCGCTGGCCGCCGCCGATCCCGCGCGCGCCCTGCTGATCGACCCGGACGGCGCCGTCAGCGCCGCCGAGCTGCGCGCGCGCGCCGCCGCGCTGGCCGCCGGCCTGAGCCGCCTGGGATTGCAGCCCGGCCAGCGCGTGGCCATCTGGCTGCCCAACTGCGCCGCCTGGGTCGAATCCTTCCTGGCCTGCGCGCGGCTGGGCGCGCTGGCGCTGGCGGTCAACACTCGTTTCCGCGCGCTGGAAGTGGCCGACATCCTGGGGCGCGGCAAGGCCGACTGGCTGATCTTCTGGCCGGGCTTCAAGGGCATCGACTTCCAGGGCGTCCTGGACGACGTGCCGGCCGAGGCCCTGGCGCGGCTGCGCGGCGTGATCGCCATCGACGCGCCTGACGCTGCGGCGGCCGGGTTGACGGCGCCAGAGGCGTCCACCGCCACCGGCGGCGGACATGCCCTGCCCCGACACCGCTACGCCGACCTGCGCGCCTGCGCCGACGCGCCGCCGCCCGCCCAGGCCAATGCCGGCGTGCTGTGCTTCACCACGTCCGGCACCACTTCCCGGCCCAAGTTCGTGCTGCACGACCAGCGCACCCTGCTGGCGCACGGCGCGGCGGTGGCGCGAGCCTTCGGCTACGGCCCGGCCACCCGCGTGCTGGCCAGCGCGCCGTTCTGCGGCGCATTCGGCTTCTCCACGCTGGTCAGCGGGCTGGCGCAAGGCGCGCCGGTGGTCTGCTCCCCGGTGTTCGACGCGGCGGCCTCGGCGCGCGAGATTCGCGAACACGCCATCACTCATACCTACGCCAACAACGAGGCCCTGACCGGCATCATGCGCGCGGCCGCGCCCGGCGACCTGGCGTCGGCGCGGCTGTTCGGCTTCGCCAGCTTCACCCCGGCGCTGGACGGCATGCTGGACCTGGCGCGGCAGCAGGACGTGCCGCTGACGGGCTTGTACGGATCGAGCGAACTCCAGGCGCTGGCCGCCGGCCAGCCGACGACGCCGGCCCGGGGCGATGTGTCGGCGCGCCTGCTGCCGGGCGGCGCGCTGGTCCATCCCGAGGCGCGGGTACGCGCGCGCGATCCGGAAAGCGGCGCCGTGCTGCCGCCGGGACAGTCGGGCGAATTGGAAATCCGTTCGCCCAGTCTGATGCTGGGCTACCTGGACAATCCCGAAGCCACCGCCCGCGCGTTCACGGACGACGGCTACTTCAAGACCGGCGACCTGGGCTATGCCTTGAGCGAGCAGCAGTTCGTGTTCCAGGCGCGCATGGGCGACTCGCTGCGGCTGGCGGGCTTCCTGGTCAATCCGGCCGAGATCGAGCAGGTGGTCGAGTCGCTGCCCGGCGTGCGCGCCTGCCAGGTGGTGGGCGCGACGCGCGCGGACAAGACCGTGCCCTACGCCTTCGTGCTGCTGCAACCGGGCGCGCGGGCCGACGCCGCGGGCTGGACCGCCGCCTGCAAGGGCGTGATGGCGGGCTTCAAGGTGCCCGCCGGCTTCACCGCGCTGGATGCCTTCCCGTCCATTGAAAGCGCCAACTCGGTGAAGATCCAGAAGCACAGGCTGCGCGAGATGGCCGAGGCCCTGCTCGCCGCCCCCTGATCCGAACCCGCCCACGACCGACGCCCATGCCCGCGCCCAAGCTCTTCTCGCACAGCCCGCAGCCGCTCTACCTGCAGGCGGCCGCCCTGTTCCGCAGCCATATCCAGAACCGCAGCTGGCGGCCCGGCCAGCAGATCCCGCCGCTCGAAGCGCTGGTGGAAACCTACGGCATCTCGCGCGCCACCATCCGCCAGGCGCTGGGCCAGCTGGAGCAGGACGGGCTGATCCGCCGCTCGCGCGGCTCGGGCACCTTCGTCAACGCCGAGCTGCCCGAAACGCCCACGCTGCTGATCCCCAAGACCTGGGCCGAGACGGTCGAGCTGAGCAACCAGCTGGGCACCGTGTCGCTGGTGGAGGCCGAGGCCGGCCTGCCCTTGCCCGACCCGCTGGGCATGCCCTGCGACGCCGGCCGCGACGGCAGCTTCCAGTACCTGCGTCGCGTGCACACCACCGAGGGCGGCCCCTTCTGCTACAGCGAAGTGTTCCTGGAAAGCGCGCTGTTCCGCAAGCACCGCGCGCAGATCAACAAAAGCACCGTGGCGCCGGTGCTGGACCGCTACTACGGCGCGCGCCTGACGCAGGCGCGCCAGGTGCTCAACGTGATCGAGGCGGGGCAGGAGTCGGCCGAGGCGCTGCAGATTCCCGTGTCCTCGCCGGTGGCCGAACTGCGCCGCTACGCCTGCATCGACGACAACGTGGTGTATTACGCGCGGCTGGAGTTTCCGTTCCGCAAGGTAAGGATGGAGTTCGACCTGCTGGCCGGCCGCTGAGACACACGAACGAATGAATAACAGAGCGCCGCAGCAATCAGCCCCAGGCGCCATACGAAGACCGACGACACCCGGCACCCAAGAGGAGACCCCTTCCATGAAGTCCCAACCGCAATTCCGTCCGGCCGCGATCCCGCGCCGGCCGCTCACCCGCCTGTGCGCCGCCCTGGCGCTGGCCGCCATCCCCGCCCTGCCCGCGCTGGCCCAGGCCCCCGCCATCTCCGACGATATCGTCCGGCTCGGCCTGATCCTGGACATGAGCGGCGTCTACGCCGACGTCACCGGCAAGGGCAGCGCCACCGCCGCCGAGATGGCCATCGCCGATTTCGGCGGCCAGGTGCTGGGCAAGAAGATCGACCTGCTGGTGGCCGACCACCAGAACAAGGCCGACATCGCCGCCGCCCGCGCGCGCGAGTGGTACGACACGCAGAAGGTGGATGCCATCATGGACGTGGCCGGCTCCGCGCCGGCGCTGGCGGTGCTGGAGGTGGCGCGCGAGAAAAAACGCATCGTGGTCTACAGCGGTCCCGGCACCGAGCGCATCACCAACGACCTGTGCTCGCCCTATTCGGTGCACTACACCTACGACACCTGGTCGCTGGCCAACACCACCGCGCGCGCCACGGTGGAGCAAGGCGGCAAGAGCTGGTATTTCCTGACGGCGGACTACGGCTTCGGCTATACGCTGCAAGCCTCGGCCACCGAAGTGGTCAAGGCCAATGGCGGCACCGTGCTGGGCGCGGCGCGCCATCCGCTGGGCTCGTCGGACTTCGCCTCTTATCTGCTTCAGGCCCAGGCCAGCCGCGCGCAGGTCATCGGGCTGGCCAACGCGGGCGGCGACACGGTCAACGCGATCAAGGCGGCCAGCGAATTCGGGCTGACCCGCGGCGGCCAGAAAATGGCCGGCCTGCTGCTGTACATCAACGACATCCACGCCATCGGCCTGGAAGCCGCCGCCGGCCTGACGCTGACCGAGGCCTTCTACTGGGACCTGAACGAGCAGACCCGCGCCTGGTCCAAGCGCTACTACGACAAACTTGGCAAAATGCCCAACATGAGCCAGGCGGGCACGTATTCCTCGGTCATGCACTACCTGAAGGCGGTGCAGGCCGCCGGCACCGACGACGCCGCCGCGGTCATGAAACAGATGAAGGCCATGCCCATCAACGACTTCTTCGCCACCAACGGCCGCATCCGCGAGGACGGCCGCATGGTGCATGACATGTACCTGTTCGAGGTCAAGAAGCCGTCCGAGTCGAAGCAGCCTTGGGACTACTACAAGCTGCTGGCCACGCTGCCGGGCGACCAGGCCTTCATGCCCCTGTCGAAATCCTCGTGCCCGCTGGTCAAGCAGGCCGGGGCAGCCAAGGACTGACCATGCACACCCAGCGCCCCATCCCCGCCACCATCGCCGCCGTCATCCGCGACGGCCAGGTGCTGCTGGTGCGCCGCGCCAATCCGCCGGACCAGGGGCGCTGGGCTTTTCCCGGCGGCAAGATCGAGATGGGCGAACGCATCGAGGACGCGGCCGCGCGCGAGCTGTTCGAGGAAACCGGCGTCACCGCCGAGCCGCTGACGGTGTTCGACGCGGTCGACGTGTTCGACCACGACGCCGACGGCCTGCTGCGCCGCCACTACATCCTGGTGGCCGTGCTGTGCCGCTGGATCTCGGGCGAGCCGGTGGCCGGCGACGACGCCAGCCAGGCGCGCTGGGTGCCGCTGGCCGAGCTGGACGCGCAGGCGCTGGCCCTGAGCTTCGGCGTGGCGGACGTGGCGCGCAAGGCGGCGGCGCTGGCGGGCTGAACCGCGCCGCGCCTCCCGTCGTCCCCGCCGCGCATTCCCCTATGATGGACGACCACGCCGCTCATCCCGCCCGCCCCATGTTCGACGCTTACCTGCAACGCTGGAACCTCGCGCCCGTCGGCGCCCCGATCACCACGCCGGCAGCCCGCCTGCTGCCCGTGCTGCACGAGGGCCAGCCCGCCATGCTGAAGATCTCGCACGAACAGGACGAAAGAGAAGGCGGCGTGCTGATGCGCTGGTGGGACGGCCAGGGCGCGGCGCGCGTGCTGGCGCATGACGACGACGCCATCCTGCTGGAACGCGCCACCGGCACACGCTCGCTGGCCGAGTACGCCCGCAACGGCCGCGACGACGAGGCCACGCGCATCATCTGCGATGTGCTGGCCCGCCTGCACGCGCCGCGCGCCAAGGCCCCGCCGCCGCTGCGCACGCTGGAATCCTGGTTCGTCGATCTGTGGCCCATGGCGCAGGCGCAAGGCGGCGTCCTGGCCGACTGCGCCCGCCACGCGCGCGCCCTGCTCGACGATCCGCGCGACCCGGCCGTGCTGCATGGCGACGTGCACCACGACAACATCCTGGACTTCGGCGAGCGCGGCTGGCTGGTGATCGACCCCAAGCGCCTGCATGGCGAGCGCGCCTTCGACTACGCCAACATCTTCTGCAATCCGGATCTGGCCGACCCCAGGCCGCCGGTCGCCATCGTGCCGGGCTGCTTCGACCGCCGCTTCGCGCTGATCGCGCACGCATCCGGCCTGGAACCCCGGCGCCTGCTGCAATGGATCGCGGCCTGGTGCGGCCTGTCGGCGGCCTGGTTCATGGGCGACGGCGACGACGCGGCCATCGACCTGAACATCGCCGGCCAGGCGCTGGCGCGGCTGGCGCGCTGAGCGCCGCCACGGCCGCCATTCGCGCGCTCGGGGCACGCTACCTGACCGGCATGTCCGCGCCAAAGGCCGCCTCGAATCGTTGCGCCAGCCATTGCGTGAACACGCGCACCCGCGCCGACACCTGCCGGTTCTGCGGATACAGCACCGACACCGGCATGGGCGCGGGCGGCAGGTGCGGCAACACGACCTTGAGCTGGCCGTCCGCCAGCTCCCGCGCCACGCGGTAGCGCGGCACCTGGATCAATCCCAGCCCGGCCAGGGCCGCGCCCGTGTACAGCTCGGCCCCGCTCACGCTGACCGCCGCGCGCGGCGCGGCCTGCACGCTGCGGCCATCGACCAGGAAATCCATGGTCATGGCGCGGCCCGTGGCGCTGGACTGGTAGTTCACCGCCCAATGCGCGTCCAGGTCCTCCAGTCCGGCCGGCTCGCCGTGCCGCGCCAGATAGGCCGGGCTGGCCACCGTCACCTGCGGCATCAGTGCGATGCGCCGCCCCGCCAGCGACGAGTCCTGCAGTTCGCCGGCGCGCAGCACGCAGTCCACGCCTTCACGCACCAGGTCCACGTAGCGGTCGTCCTCGCCCAGGTGCAGCGTGATGTCGGGGTAGCGCGCGAGGAAACCGGGCAGCCCCGGCATCACGAAATACCGCGCCAGCGTGCCTTGCGCGTTCACTCGCAGCAGGCCCTTGGGCGCCTTGTCCAGGAAGGCGCCGTCGGCTTCCTCCAGGTCGGCCAGCAGGCGCACGCAGCGCCGGTAGTAGATCTCGCCGTCGTGGGTCAGGCGGACCTGGCGCGTGGTGCGCTCCAGCAGCCGCGCGCCCAGGCGCTGTTCCAGGCGCTTGATCAGGTTGGTGACGGTGGCGGGCGGAATCCGCAGATCCTCGGCCGCCTTGGAGAAGCTGTGGCGCTCGGCGATGCGCGCGAACACCTGCATTTCCTGGAAACGGTCCATGGGGCTCGGCCTTTTATTTATGCAAATGAAATTATGTCTGCAAATATAGGCTGATTATTTTTCCAGTGGAATAGCGGATCATGGCAAGCATTCCCTCATGACACGGAGCATTTCCATGACCCAGCAGACTTCCCGGCGCGTCGCCCTCGTCACCGGCGGCTCACGCGGCATCGGCGCGGCGATCGCGCTGCGCCTGGCCCGCGACGGCCACGCCGTGGCCATCAACTACGCGTCCAGCAGCGCCGCCGCCGAAGCGCTGGCGGCGCAGATCCGCCAGGCCGGCGGCCAGGCCGCCGCGTTGCGCGCCGACGTGTCCGACCCCGCCCAGGCCAACGCCCTGTTCGAAGCGGCCGAAGCCGCGCTGGGCCGGGTGGACGTGCTGGTCAACAACGCCGGCGTGCTGCATGTGCAGCCGCTGGCGCAGACCAGCGACGAACAGTACGAGCAGATGTTCAACATCAACACGCGCGGCACCTTCAACATGCTGCGCGCCGCGGCGACCCGGTTGGCCGACGATGGTCGCGTGATCAACCTGTCCAGCACCACGATCGCGCTGAACCTGCCCGGCTATGCCGCCTACATCGGCAGCAAGGCGGCGGTGGAAGGCTTCACCCGCGTCTTCGCCAAGGAGCTGCGTGGCCGCCGCGTCACTGTCAACGCCGTGGCGCCCGGGCCGGTGGCCACCGAACTCTTCATGACGGGCAAGAGCGCGGAACTGGTCGAGCACTACGCCAAGCTGCCGCCGCTGGAGCGGCTGGGCCAGCCCGACGACATCGCCGGCGTGGTGGCGTTCCTGGCCGGACCGGACGGCGGCTGGGTCAACGGCCAGGTGCTGCGCGCCAACGGCGGCGTGGCCTGACGCGGCGCGGCGGGCGGATGGAAGCGCTCCCGTCCGCGTTTACGTTCAGGGACGGCGCGCCTGGCCGGATGCCGCGCCCGGCTCCGGCATGGCGTAACCCTGCGCGCGCAGGAAATCGCGCACCAGCGGCTTCCATTTCTCGGGCGCATGCGTGAACAGCGAATGGCCGTTGTCGCCGTCCGGCCCCAGGCGTTCGAATTGCGCATGGCCGCCGGCGGCGTTGTAGGCCTCGGCCCAGCGTTGCGGCCATTCCGGCCCCCAGTACAGGTCGTTCTCGGTATAGATCCAGAGCATGGGCATGCGGGTGGTCGCAGCGTAGCCGGCATAGGTTTCCTGCAAGCGCTCGGGCCCGCAGGGCTTGCCAGGCGATTTGACCGGATCCCCGCCCGAACCGCCCGCGAAATTGATGGCGGCGCGCACGCCGGCCGGCCCGGCCGCCGCCAGCGCCACGGTCGAGCCGCCGCCCACCGACTGGCCCAGCGCCACCACGTTGGCCGGATCCACGTCCGGCCGCCGCGCCATCGCCTCGATCACCTGCGCGATCTCGCTCGCGGCACGGTTGAACATGGGCGTGAAACGCCGGTCGCCGCAAGGGCCGCTGTTTTCCAGATCGGGGCCTCCAGTGGCGCCATAGCCCAGCCGCACCGGCACGGCCACGACGAAGCCAGCGTCGGTGAAATAGCGGGCCGCCGTCGCATAGCGCGCGCGGCCCAGCTTGGCGCGGCCGGCGGCGTCGCCGGCCCGGCCGTGGCTGATCACCATCAGCGGATGCCGGCCCTCGCCCTGGGGCGTGAACACGGTGACGACCAGCTCGCCCCTGGCCTGACCGCCGTTCTCCAGGTCGACCTGGACCGGCACGCGCACCACGCTTTCGTTGGGCAGCATCTCGGCCTCGGCCTTCGCGCCCTGTCCGGCGCAACCGGACAGCGCGGGCAGCGCCCCCGCCGCACAGGCCAGCAGGACAGCCTGGACCAACCCGCGCCGAAGGCGCGATGCCCGGAATGCGGGCCGGGATTCGGGTGTGTTCGACGGGTCGCGCGTGTCTCGCATGGCGAAAGCCTCCGGGCTGGCCGCGGCGGACGGCCCGCGCGCGACAGCAGAAGCCTACCCCTGCCCCTGCTGATTGCAAGCCGGGACTTGCCCGGCTTGGAACAGCGCCCCGCTCAGAACCGGTACTGCGCGGTCGCCACCACGGTGCGCGGTTCGCCGATGCGAATCTGGCCCGCGCTGGTGGCCGACGCGTAGTAGGTCTTGTCGGTCAGGTTGCGCACCGCCAGGCGCCAGTCCCACTGACCCGTGCGATAGCCGACCAGCGCGTCCCAGCGCGCATAGCCGGGCAGCACCGCCGTGTTGGCGTTGTCGGCATAGCGCTGGCCGACAAAGGTGACGCCGGTTTCGCCGTACAGGCCCTCGGCCGGCTTGTACGTGAGGAACACGCTGCCATTGCGGCGCGCCACGTTGCCGACGCGGTTGCCGGCCAGGCCGTTGTTGTCCTCGACGATCGACGCGTTCTGCAGGCCCAGCCCGCCGCGCAGATACCAGTTGCCCTGCAGGCGGCCTGCGGCGGTCAGCTCCACGCCGCGCGAGCGTTGCAGGCCGGTCAGCAGCACGATGCCGGGGTCGTTGGGATCGGTGGTGCGGCGGTTGTACAGCTCCAGGTTGTAGAACGCCAGCGTGGTGCTCAGGCGGCCGTCCAGCCAGTCGCTCTTGACGCCCACTTCGTACTGGCGGGTGCGCTCCGGGTCCAGCTCATTGGTGTTGCCGCGCGCGTTGGGCGTGATGCCGATGAGGCCGCCGCCGGTGGGCGAGAAGGTCTTGCTGTACGAAGCGTAGAAGGAATGGTCGCGCAGCGGCGTCCAGACCACGCCGGCGCGCGGGCTGACGCCGCTGCTGCTGCGCGAGGCCGAGGCGTCGAGCAGGCGGTTGGTCGAATCGATGTTGAAGCGGTCCAGCCGCAGGCCCAGCAGCACCAGCCAGGCCTCGTTCAGCTTGATCTGGTCCTGCACGTAGTAGCCCTGGGTGCGGACCTTGTGGCGCGCGTCGCTGTTGATCGTCATCGCGCCCTGGTGCTGGCGCGACAGGTCCGGGTCGTACAGGTCCAGCGTCGGCACGGGCTGCGCGCCGGGGCCGCGCGTGGCGGCGGTGTACAGCCTGGGCGAGCGGTCCTGGTTGGCGAATTCCATGCCGAACAGCACGCGGTGTTCGATGGCGCCGGTATGGAACAGGCCCTCGGCCTCGAAGTTGTTGCTGATGTTGCGCGTGCGCAGGTCCTGCTGCCAGCGCGTGCGGCTGACCTTGCCGGTGGCGGCGTTGTAGCCGGTCAGGTAGGTGTTGTCGAACTCGCTGTCCAGCGCGAACACGCCCAGCGTGTGGCGCAGCTGCCAGCCCGGCGCCACCGTGTAGGCCAGGCGCGAGCGGAAGGACTGGGCGCGATCGTCGATGTAGTCGCGGTCCGGGTCGCCATAGACGGTACGGCGGCCCACGTCGGCCGGACGGCCGTTGACGCTGGGGATGCCGCGATCCGGCGTGCGGTCGTAGCGGCTGTATTCATACTGCACCAGCCAGTCCAGGTCCGGCGTGATGCGCCAGTTCAGCGATGGCGCCAGCAGCTGGCGCTTGCCGCCGATCTTGTGGCTGAAGCTGTCGGCGTCTTCCTGGCCCACGTTCAGGCGCACGCTGACCTTGTCGCTGGGGTCCGCGCTCAGATCGCCGTAGAAGCTGCGCAGGTCCCAGCTGCCGCCTTGCGCTTCCAGCGTGGACTCGCGGCCCGGCTGCGGCGCCTTGCTGACGCGGTTGACGATGCCGCCCTGGCTGCCGCGACCGTACAGCACGGCGGCCGGGCCCTTGAGCACCTCGATGCGCTCGATATTGTGCAGGTCGCGCACGTACTGGCTGTCGTCGCGGATGCCGTCCAGGTAGAAGTCGTTGCTGGCGTCGAAGCCGCGGATGCGCAGCGAATCGAAGCGCGTGTCCTGCGCGCTGGAGACGTTGGGAATGCCCGAGAGCGCCTCGCCCAGCGTGCTGACGCCGTAGCTCTGGACGTTCTCGACCTTGACGCTGTCGATGGCCTGCGGCACGTAACGGGCCGGCGTCTGGGTACGGGTGGCGGTGGTGACCTGCGGCACGCGCGGATCGTCGACGCTCTGGCCTTCGACGCTGATGGGCTGCAATTGCGCGGTCTGCGCGTGGACGGAAACAAAGGGGATGGCGTGCAGAGCCAGGGCCACGCCCAGGGTCAGGGCGCGCGGCTTGAAGAGAACGTGCATGGTGCGAGCTGCGGTGGTGAGTAGGTCTTATCGAGACGGAATATTATCGAGAATCACTTTCATTCGTAAATAAGAACCTTCTCATAACCAATACCCGCGCGCGCCTCGTTGCGGATGGACAACAGCCGTCCATCCTCCTCCCGGCCGTCGATCGTCGGGCGCGGCGCGGCACTCCCCCATCCGCACGAGTGCGCCGCCGATGCCCGCCGCGCCCTTCGATACCCGCAAACTCGCGAGGGCCCTCATCCCTTGCGCCCAGGCCGTCCTCGTCCGATCGGCCGAGCCTGGACGCAACGAGGCCGGCACGCGCCGATGCACTCGGGTCTTTGGCCTACACGCAAGCATGGCCACACGGAGGAGCGAAGCATGAGGCGGGCGGGAAAGGCTCTGTATTAGGCTGGCCCCGCAGTACTCCGACTCACCTTCATCGATTGGACGACAGCAATGAATCAACTCATGCATCCGGACTGCCATCCTTTTGCCCAAGCTGGCAACCTGAAACAGATCTCCGCCTACTACGAGGAGGGACGACGCGTCATATGGATGATGCTGCGGGCCCAGCCGCGGCCCTGCTTCAACCATGAATTGATAGACGAGATCATGACGCTGGCCCGCGCCGCCAAGGACTCCGGGCTGCCCATCGACTTCTGGGTAACGGGCTCACTGATCCCGCAGATCTACAACGTGGGCGGCGACCTGAACTTCTTTTCCGAAGCGATCCGGGGCGGCCGGCGCGAGGCTTTGCGCGCCTACGCGCGCGCCTGCGTCGATTGCGTGCACGCCGCCAGCCGCGGCTTCGACACCGGCGCGATCTCGCTGGCCATGATCGAGGGCACCGCGCTGGGCGGCGGCTTCGAGGCCGCGCTGGCGCACCATTTCGTGCTGGCGCAGAACAATGCCCGCATGGGCTTTCCCGAAATGGCCTTCAACCTCTTCCCCGGCATGGGCGGCTATTCGCTGGTGGCGCGGCGCTCGGGCATGCGACTGGCCGAAGAACTGATCGGCACCGGCGAGTCGCACACGGCCGAGTGGTTCCAGGCGCGCGGCCTGGTCGACGTGCTGTTCGAGCCGGGCGACGCCTACAAGGCCACGCGCACCTTCATCGACGTGCTGCGGCCCAAGCTCAACGGCACGCGCGCCATGTTGCGCGCGCGCCAGCGCGTGCTGCGGCTGTCGCGCTCGGAACTGATGGACATCACCGAGGATTGGGTCGAGGCCGCCTTCTCCATCGACCCGAAGGACCGCGCCTACATGGAGCGGCTGGTCATTGCGCAGAACCGGCGCAGCGCCGCCGGGCCGGAGGCCGGCATGGAAGCCACCATGCATTGAGCGCCCGCGCGGCGGCGGGCGCGTGCAGGCGCCGGGGCGACCCGGCGCACGCGCTCAGGCGATCAGGTGCAGCCGACGCCGCCGCGCCAGCCATTCGGTGAACTCGGCCGCCGGCATGGGCTTGGTACAGATAGCCCTGCTTTGCATCCACGCCCAGGGTGTCGAGGAAGGCGGTTTCCTCGGACGTCTCGACGCCCTCGGCGATCACCTTCAGCTCCAGCGTGCGCGCCACCGCCACGATGGCGCGCGCCAGCGCCTGCGAGACCGGGTTCTCGTTGACCCCGCGCACGAAGCTGGCGTCCAGCTTGATCGCGTCCAGCGGGATGCGCGCCAGCTGCGACAGCGAGGAATAGCCGGTGCCGAAGTCGTCAAGGTGCACCCGCGCGCCCAGCTTGCGGAACTGCTTGATCAGCTCGATGGCCGAATGCTCGTCCTCGATCAGGCAGCTCTCGGTGAGTTCGATGTCCAGCATGCAGGGATCCAGGCCGGCGTCGGACAGCGCGCTCATGAACTCGCTGACCAGGCCCTTGTCCTCGAGCTGGCGCGCCGAGACGTTGACCGCGACGCGGATGTTCAGGCCCTCGCGCTTCCAGGCGGCCGCCTGGCGCGCGGCCTCGCGCATGACCCACACGCCCAGCGGCGCGATCAACCCCGAATCCTCGGCGTAGGGAATGAAGGCGCCGGGGCCGACCATGCCGCGCTCGGGCGACTTCCAGCGCAGCAGGGCCTCGACCCCGTCCAGCTCGCCGGTGCGGCCGGACAGCTTGGGCTGGTAGTGCAGCATCAGGTGGCCGTCGGCCATGGCCTTGCGCAGATTGGTGTCCAGCCACACGTAATCGGCGTTGCGGCGGTCCATCTCGGGCAGGAACACGCGATAGGTGTGGCGCCCCGATTCCTTGGCCACGTACATGGCGATGTCGGCGCTGCGCACCACGCTGTCCAGGTCGGCGCCATGTTCGGGATACATGGCGATGCCGATCGAGCAGCTGGTGTAGACCTCGATCAGCCCCTGGCGGAACGGCTCGCGCAGCCGCTCGATGATGCGTTGCGAGGTCGCCTCCAGCTCGTGGACTTCGGCGCCCTCCTGCAGCACGATGAACTCGTCGCCGCCCAGCCGCGCCAGCGTCTGTCCTTCGGCCAGGCAGCCGGAAATGGCCAGCGCCACCGCCTTGAGCAGCTGGTCGCCGAAGCCATGGCCGTAGTGGTCGTTGATGCGCTTGAAGTTGTCCAGGTCCAGGAACAGCACGCCGCCGCGCCCGCCCTCGCCCGCCGACAGCGCCGCCTGCAGCTGCGCGGTGATGGCATGGCGGTTGGGCAGATTGGTCAGCACGTCGGTGTTGGCCAGCACGCGCAGGCGTTCCTGGGCCTGCCGCTCCTCGGTGATGTCGGTGCCCGAACAGATCAGATAGACGCGCTTTTCGCCGCTGCCGCTGGTGACGAACTTGTTGCGGAACAGAAACAGCCTCGGGCCCTTGACCGTGTTGATCAGGCGCTCGACCTCGTAGGACTGGCCGTTGCGGTAGAAGGCGGCGATGTTGCGGCGGGAGGCCGAGGCCTCCTCGCGGGTCATGAACATGTCGAACACGCTGCGCCCGACGATGTCCTGCTCGCGCTTGCCGGTGTATTCCTCGCTCAGCTTGTTGAAGCGCTGCACCCGGCCGTGCTGGTCAACGATGACGATGACCGAGTTGGCCTGCGACACCACGGTCTCGGCGAAGGACAGGCCCTCGACCAGGTCCTTGGCCACCGATTCGGTGTCCGAGTAGGCCGACGCGGTGCCGGCCCATTCCTTGGGATTGATCTTGCGCCCGACCAGGTGCAGGCCGATGGGCTCGCCATACAGCTTGACCTCGATGCGCAGGCTGGAGGTGATGCCGGTCAGGTCGCGGATGGCGGCGGCCTGCTCCGGGCTCAGCGCCGTGGCGATATTGGCCGCGCCCTTGATCGCGGACAGCTCGAAGGCATCGCTATCGCTCGCCAGCCGCCAATATGGGCTGTGCGTGCCGAAGTATTGGTACAGGAGCGACCTGTCGTCCTGATTGTCGTCCTGGAAATCGGCCATTGTCTTCCCCCGCGCCGTCTTGGAATGGCTCGCAAAATACATTACGGCCTAGCCAAGCCGGGGTCAACCACTATATGAGAAAGCAACGCTTCCGGCCAGCCTCGAGGGGGGTGCGCGAGAGCCGGCCCGGGCTTGCGCCTAACACGAACGTGTTGCAAGCCTTTGCTGGCGGACGCCGCCGGAAGCCCCGGAAGCACCCGCCGCGATCCGCCTATTCCGGCTTGACGCCGGCTTCGTCGATCACCTTGGTCCAGCGCGCCACTTCGGCCGACACCCGGGCGCCGGCGTCGGCCGGCGTGGTCCAGGTGGCGATCGCGCCCTGGTTCAGCAGCGAGGCCTTCACGTCCGGCTTGGCCAGGATCTTCTTGAGCTCGCCGTTCAGGCGCTCGACGACCGGCGCCGGGGTGCCGGCGGGCGCGACGATGCCGAACATGGAGCTGACTTCGAAATCCTTGAGCCCGGCCTCGGCGGCGGTGGGCGTGTCGGGCAGCGCCGGCACGCGCTCGGCCGAGGTCACCGCCAGCGCGCGCAGCTTGCCGGCCTTGATGCTGCCCTGGGCGGCGGGCACGGTTTCGATCATGCTCAGCACCTGGCCGCCCATCAGGTCGGTCATGGCCGGGCCGCTGCCCTTGTACGGCACGTGCAGGATGTCCACGCCGGCGGCGCGCTTGAACATCTCGCCGGCCAGGTGCTGGGGCGAGCCGTTGCCGGCCGAGCCCATGGTGATGTAGCCCGGCTTGGACTTGGCCAGGGCGATCAGCTGCGACAGGCTGGTGGCCTGCACGGAAGGATTGACCACGAACACCAGCGGCACGGTGCCGACGATGGACACCGGCGCGAAGCTCTTCTCGACGTCGTAGGTGACGCGGCCGCGATACAGGGCGGCATTGATGGAATGACTGGTCAGCGCGCCCATCAGCAGGGTGTAGCCGTCGGCCGGCGCCTTGGCGACCTGATCGGCGCCGATATTGCCGGCCGCGCCCGCGCGGTTCTCCACGACCACCGTCTGTCCCAGCGCGCCGGTCAGCTCCTGGGCCAGCACGCGGCCGATCACGTCGGTGGCGCCGCCGGGGGGATAGGGCACGATCAGCCGTATCGGCTTGTCCGGGTAGGCGTCGGCGGCCAGGGCCGGGACGGACGCGCCGGCGCACACGGCCAGCAGGGAAAGCAGCACGGCGCGGCGCGCGCCGCTGGCGATAACGGGCATGTAGGTCTCCTGCCGGGATGGGTATAAGAATTGGAACGGACGCCCGGCTCGTCAACCGCGCCAGTGTAGGGGCCGTGACCTGATTGAAGAATCAGAATTTTTCTATCGACTGATCTACCAATCAAATCAATAAAAAGACCGCATCAAAGCGCTTGCGGCCTGGTTTCCCAGGTGGCTATGATCTCGGACTCAGATTATCAATAATATTATTGAGATCAAAACTCCGGCCTGACAGAGAACGACGATGACGGACAAGACCAAGGGAACGACCACGCCGGCGCAGGCGCAAGCCGCCGGACAAACGCCCGCGCAAGGCCCCCAGGGCGTGGCGCGCGGCCTGACGAACTACGGCGACACGGGCTTTTCCCTGTTCCTGCGCAAGGCCTTCATCAAGGGCGCCGGCTATACCGACGACGCGCTGTCGCGCCCCATCATCGGCATCGTCAACACCGGCAGCAGCTACAACCCCTGCCACGGCAACGCGCCGCAGCTGATCGAGGCAGTCAAGCGCGGCGTGATGCTGGCCGGCGGACTGCCGATGGACTTCCCCACCATCTCGGTGCACGAGAGCTTCTCGCAGCCGACCAGCATGTACCTGCGCAACCTCATGTCCATGGACACCGAGGAAATGATCCGCGCGCAGCCCATGGACGCCGTGGTGCTGATCGGCGGCTGCGACAAGACGGTGCCGGCCCAGCTCATGGGCGCGGCCTCGGCCGGCGTGCCGGCGATCCAGCTGGTGACCGGCTCGATGCTGACCGGATCGCATCGCGGCGAGCGCGTCGGCGCCTGCACCGACTGCCGGCGCTACTGGGGCCGCTACCGCGCCGAGGAGATCGACGCCGAGGAAATCGCCGACGTCAACAACCAGCTGGTGGCCAGCGTGGGCACCTGTTCGGTGATGGGCACGGCCAGCACCATGGCCTGCCTGACCGAGGCGCTGGGCATGATGGTGGCCGGCGGCGCGTCGGCCCCGGCCGTCACCGCCGACCGCGTGCGCGTGGCCGAGCACACCGGCGCCAGCGCCGTGGCGCTGGCCCGATCACGCCTGACGCCCGACCGCATCATCACCGGCAAGTCCATCGAGAACGCGCTGCGCGTGCTGCTGGCCATCGGCGGCTCGACCAATGGCATCGTCCACCTGACCGCCATCGCCGGCCGACTGGGCATCGACATCGACCTGGCCGGCCTGGACCGCATGAGCCGCGAGACGCCGGTGCTGGTGGACCTGAAGCCCTCGGGCCAGCACTACATGGAAGACTTCCACCACGCCGGCGGCATGCCCGCGCTGCTGCGCGAGCTGCGGCCGCTGCTGCACCTGGACGCGCTGACGGTCTCGGGCCGCACGCTGGGCGAGGAACTGGACGACGCGCCGGCGCCCTTCCCCCAGGACGTGATCCGCAGCCCGGCCGCGCCCATCTATCCGGTGGGCGGCCTGGCGGTGCTGCGCGGCAACCTGGCGCCAGGCGGCGCCATCATCAAGCAGTCGGCCGCCAACCCGGCGCTGATGGAACACGAAGGCCGCGCGGTGGTGTTCGAGGACGCCGAGGACATGGCCCGCCGCATCGACGACGACGCGCTGGACGTGACCGCCCAGGACATCCTGGTGCTCAAGCGCATCGGTCCGACCGGCGCCCCCGGCATGCCCGAGGCCGGCTACATGCCAATCCCCAGGAAGCTGGCGCGGGCCGGCGTCAAGGACATGGTGCGCATCTCCGACGGCCGCATGAGCGGCACGGCGGCCGGCACCATCGTGCTGCACGTCACGCCCGAGGCCGCCATCGGCGGGCCGCTGGCCTATGTGCAGAATGGCGACCGCATCCGCCTGTCGGTGGCGCGTCGCGAGATCGCGCTGCTGGTGGACGACGCCGAGCTGGCGCGCCGCATGGCGGCCGCGCCCGTCACGCGTCCCACGGCCGAGCGCGGCTACCGCAAACTCTTCATGCAGACCGTGACGCAGGCCGATCAGGGTGTGGATTTCGACTTCCTGCGCGCCGGCGCCACCCGGGATACCGTACCCAAGCCCTGACGTCCGGCGCGCGCCGGCAAGCCCCGCGCAACCGGTAAGATCATATCCCCGCAGCCCGACCGCCGATCATGAACGCCATCTCCCCCGACGACCACGCAGAACCCGCCGCCGACGCGCTCGCGGACGCCCAGGCCGAACTGGAAGAGGACATCGTCTTCGGACGCCTGCACCCGCGCCAGCGCCTGACCGAGGACGAGCTGATGGAGCGCTTCGGCCTCAAGCGCCACGCGGTGCGCCAGATCCTGGCCGAGCTGGAAGCGCTGGGCGCGGTGGAGAAAAAGCGCAATATCGGCGCGGTGGTGCGCGCCTTCTCGGCGCGCGAGGTCATGGAGCTGTACGCGCTGCGGCAAGTGCTGGAGGTGCATGCCGCCAGCCAGATCCCGCTGCCCGTGCCGCAGGCGCGGCTGGCGGCGCTGGTGGCCGTACAGCGCGAACACGATGCGGCGGTCGCCGACGGCGACGCGCGCCGCGTGTTCCGCAGCAACCAGCGCTTTCATCGCGAGCTTTTCGGCTTGCTGGACAACACGGTGCTGGGCCAGGCCATCGAGGAATACGCGCGCCGCACCCATCCCATCCGCTTCGGCTCGCTGGCATCGCCCGGCTATCGCGAACGCGCGCGCCAGGAGCACTGGGCCATGATCCACGCCCTGCGCGATGGCGACCGCGACGCCTTGATGGCGCTCTGCCGCGACCACCTGCTGCCATCGCGGGACGCCTATCTGGCGTCGGAACGGGCCCGGCTCGGCGCCTAGTGTGCTGTCCCGCAGATACGCCCGCACGAAATCCACCCCTAGCCGCCATGGCGTCGTTGCAAATCCTCGCGATACCTACGGGTATCGCTGCGGTTTGCGCCTAGCCCTGACGTCTATGGATGAATTTCGTCATGCGGACGTACCTACGGGACAGCACACTAGCCCGCCCCTGCCCTGTTACTTGAACGGACTGGCGTCCGTCCCATAGGCGCTGGCGCCATCGCCGCCGCCCACTTCCAGCGACACGGAATTCGGATCGACGATGGCGGCGTCGGCCTTGTAGTGCATCACCATGCCCGGGAACGCCATCACCGCGCCCACCATGAGCAGCTGGATCACGATGAACGGCACCGAACCCCAATAGATCTGCCCGGTGGTGACAGGCTCGATCATCTTGCCCGTCACCCTGTCCTTGTAGCGTTCGCGGGGCGCCACCGAACGCAGGTAGAACAGCGCGAAGCCGAACGGCGGATGCATGAAGGACGTCTGCATGTTGACGGCCAGGATCACGCCGAACCAGATCAGGTCTATGCCCAGCTTGTCGGCGACCGGCCCCAGCAAGGGCACGATGATGAACGCCAGCTCGAAGAAGTCCAGGAAGAAGGCCAGCACGAAGGTCAGGATGCTGACCACGATCAGGAAGCCCCACTGCCCGCCGGGCAGGCCCGTCAGCAGATGCTCGACCCACAGATCGCCATTGACGGCGCGAAAGGTCAGGCCGAACACGGTGGAGCCCACCAGGATGAACACCACGAAGCAGGACAGCTTGGTGGTCGTGTCCATGGCCTGCCGCAACAGGTCCAGCGACAGCCGGCGGCGCGCCACCGCCATCAGGATGGCGCCCACCGCACCCATGGCGCCGCCCTCGGTCGGCGTGGCCACGCCGATGAAGATGGTGCCCAGCACCAGGAAGATCAGCGCCAGCGGAGGGATCATCACGAAGGTCACGCGCTCAGCCAGGGCGGACAGCAGCCCCAGCCCCAACGCCTTGTTGACCAGCGCGATGACGAAGGCGGTCGCGCCCCAGAACAGCAGCGCCACCACGATGCGCTCGTACAACGGCGCGGTGTTGTTTTCGACCCAGAGGCCCAGGAAGTACGCCGACACGGCGGAGATCGCCATCAGCACCAGCAGCGAGCGCCCGCCCCGGCCGCCATTCGGAGCCTGGAAACGACGCGCCTCTTCGGGCAGCGCCGGCGCCGAGTCCGGCTTGAGCAGGCTCATGATGACGATGTAGACGATATACAGCCCCGCCAGGATGAAACCCGGCACCATCGCCGCGCGGTAGATGTCGCCGATGGAACGGCCGAGCTGGTCCGCCAGGATGATAAGCACCAGCGAGGGCGGGATGATCTGCGATAGCGTGCCAGAAGCCGCGATGATGCCGCTGGCCAGCCGGCGGTCATAGCCATAGCGCAGCATGATGGGCAGGGAGATAAGGCCCATCGAGATCACCGAGGCCGACACCACGCCGGTCGTGGCGGCCAGCATGGCGCCCACGAACACGACCGCGATCGCCAGGCCGCCGCGCAGCGTGCCGAAGAGCTGGCCGATGGTCTCCAGCAGGTCCTCGGCCATGCCTGAGCGCTCCAGCACCAGACCCATCAGCGTGAAAAACGGCACCGCCAGCAGCGTGTCGTTGGAAATGATGCCGAACACCCGCTGAGGCAGCGCCTGGAACAGCGAGGAGTTGAGCAGGCCCAGCTCCATGCCGACCAGGCCGAACAATATGCCGTTGGCCGCCAGCGCGAACGCCACCGGAAAGCCCAGCAGCAGGAAACCGATCAGGGTCGCGAACATGATCGGCGCCAGATTGGCGATGAGGAATTCCATGGTCAGCGGCCCTTCTCGTTCAGTTCGTTCTGTGCGGCGGCTTCGCGCGCCTGCGCTTCGCGGGCAATTTCCTCGGCCAGTTCTTCCTCGGCGCTCTTCGCGCCCTCGCGCTCGCGCGGGTCGCGGCAGCGCCCGGCCAGGAAGCCCACGCACTTGATCAGGTGCGACAGGCCGGCCAGCGCCAGCAGCGCGAAACCGACGGGAATCAGCAGCTTGACCGGCCAGCGGATCAGCCCGCCGGAGTTGGATGAATACTCGTTGCTGAGATACGAATCCATGAACACCGGCCAGGACAGATACATGATCAGCAGGCAGGCCGGCATCAGGAAGAACAGCACGCCGAAGATCTCGATGCCGATCTGCGCCCGGCGCGACAGCTTCGAGGCGATGATGTCCACCCGGACATGGTCGTTCTTCAGCAGCGTGTAGCCCGCGGTCAGCAGGAACATGGCGCCGAACATGTACCACTGCAGCTCCAGCCAGGCATTGGAGCTGTCGTGAAAGAACTTGCGCATGATGGCGTTGCCGGTGCTGACCAGGACCACCAGCAGCGTGACCCAGGACACGGCCCGGCCCACGCGCAGATTGACCGCGTCTATGCCACGCGACAAGGCGAGTAGTGCTTGCATCTGTTTTCCCCTGTATCGATTCCAATCAGGCGCCTGCCCTGCGGGCTTCCCGGAGCGCCCCGGGTTTGCATCTTTCAGCCGTCTTCCCGGTGATGCCGCAGCCACGGCGTCAGCCGCCGCTCCAGCCACACCAGCAAGGAGAACAGCGCCATGCCCATGAGCGCCAGCACGAAGATCGCCGCGAACACCCGGACCGTGTCGAAGGTGCCCTGGGCGCTCATGATCACGTAGCCCAGGCCGCGCTGCGAGGACACGAACTCGCCGACGATGGCGCCGACCAGGGCCAGTGAGATCGAGACCTTCATGCCGGCCAGGATCGAGGGCAGCGCGCTGGGCAGCCGCACCTTGAAGAAGAAATCGCGGCGCGAGCCCTTCAGCACGCGCCCCAGATCCAGCACGTCCTGCGGCACCGAGCGCAGACCGTGGACGGTGTCCACGATCATCGCGAACACCGCGATCAGAAAGGCGATGGCGATCTTCGGCTCGGCGCCGGTGCCCATCCAGATCACGAACAAGGGCGCGATGGCGACCTTGGGCACGCTGTTCAAGGCCACGATCAAGGGGTAGATGAAGCGCTCGAACCAGCGCGATCCCACCAGCATCACGGCGGTCAGCACGCCGAACACCACCGCCAGCGCGAAACCCGCCAGCGTGGTCATCAGCGTGTACGCGGCGTGGCCGGCGTACCAGGCCCACTCGGACGCCAGCTCCAGCGCCACCTGGCCCGGCAGCGGCAGCATGATGGCGCGCACCTGGAACAGCCGGGCGGCCGCCTCCCACAGCAGCAGAAAGACCAGCACCGACGCCAGCCCGGCCATGCGCCGGCCCGCGCCTTTCAATAGCCTGATCATCGGATGGCCTCCGGACCCGGCGCGGCCGCGCCGCCCTCATCGATCAGGCCCATGCGCTGGAACATGCCACGGATGTGCCGCACGTATTCGCCGAACCGGGGTGTTTCGCGCAGCGCCAGCGGCCGTGGCCGGGGCAGGTCGATCTCCATGGTTTCCAGGATGCGGCCCGGACGCGGCGAGAACACCATGACCACGTCGCCCAGGAAAACCGCCTCGGCGATGCCGTGCGTGACGAACAGCACCGTATTGCGCGTTTCCATCCAGATCCGCTGCAGCTCCACGTTCATCTGGTCGCGCGTCAGCGCGTCCAGCGCGCCGAAGGGCTCGTCCATCAACAGCAGCCTGGGATCGTCCACCAGGGCCCGGCAGATCGCGACCCGCTGGCGCATGCCGCCGGACAGTTCGCGCGGGTAGCTGCCGGCGAACTTTTCCAGGCCCGTCAGGGCCAGCAGCGCGCTCACCTTGTCCGCGTAGGCCGCCGCCGGCTTGTGCGCGAATTCGACGGGCAGCAGGATATTGCGGCGCACATCGCGCCATTCCAGCAGCGCATCGCGCTGGAACACCATGCCCATGCCGTCCGGCGGTCCCTGCACCGGCACGCCCTCGACCCGCAGGTCGCCGGCGGAAATGGTCTCCAATCCCGCCACGCAGCGCAGGAACGTGCTCTTGCCGCAGCCGCTGGGTCCCAGGATGCTGACGAAGCGCCCGCGCGGCACCTCGACCGACACCGAGGCCAGCGCCTCCACGCCCGCCGAGCCGGGGTAGCGCTTGCGCACGCCGTTCGCCGCCACGGCCCATTGCGTCATGGCTGCACCAGGCTGTCGTAGCGTTCCGCGTGCACCAAGCCGGGCTCGTAGAACGAAGCGGCCTGGGCGTCGGCGCCGATCAGCCCCACGGTCGACAGGGTCGCGACGGCCTGCGTCCAATCCTGCGGCACGATGGCGCCCAGGCGCGCGTCGGCCGCCGGCTGGCCGAAGTACGGCTGCAAGGCGTCGATCTGGCCGCGCAGCACCTTCCTGTCCAGCCTGGACTGCGGACGCTGCGCCAGGATGGCGGCGACCGCCTCGTCCTGATGCCCCGCATAGATGTACTCCCAGGCCCGCGCGCTCACGCTGGCGAAGCGCGCGATGGCGTCGCGCCGCTGAGCCAGCTTGGACTCGTTGGCGAACAGGCCGAAGCTGGGCATGTTCAGGCCGAAGTCGGCGAAGCGCACCGCGTTCGACGGCCGGGTCTGCGACACCACCGGCAGGAAGAACGGGATGGTGGAGAACGCCGCGTCCGCCCGCCCCACCGCATAGGTGGATGCCTTGCTGGCGGCGTCGACATTGATCAGCTCCAGATCGCTTTTCTTGAGCTTGCCCGCCGCCAGGAAGGCGGCGATGAAAGGCGCTTCCAGCGAACCGGCGGTGTAGGCGACCTTCTTGCCTTTCAGCTGCGCGGGCCCGCTGATGCCGGCGTCGGCCGGCACCAGCAGCCCGATGTCGCTCTGTCTGGCGAACACGGCCACCGCCTTGACCGGCATGCCCTTTTCACGGGCGATCATGGCCGAGGCCAGCGCCGCGTGTCCCAGGTCGAAGCTGTCGCCGGCGCCGACGATCTGCACCGTCGTCACCGAGCCGTTGCCGTCCTCCAGCGACACATCCAGGCCGGCCTGGCGGTACCAGCCTTTCTGCTGCGCCAGGTGGAAAGCGCCGTGCACGCCCCAGGGCGTCCAGTCCAGCCGCACACGCAAGGGCTCCAGCGCCTGCGACCAGGCGGGCGCGCCCAGCGCGACAGCGGCCAGGCCCAACAAGGCGTTGCGCCAGTATTTTGCGATCACCGCGAACATGGTTTTCCCCGTTATGTGTCGACGCCGGACGCCGCCGGCGCCTCTTCCCGCTCAGCCGCCCCGGCCGAACCACCGCTTGATGCGCGCCCACAGCACGCTGAAGAACATGGCCGTGGGATTGAAGCTGGCCTGGACCGGCGCCTCGCCCGCGGCGGCGGGCCGGCGCAGCCGGGCGGTGACGTTGTTGCCGAAGTCCGCGATCATGCGGCGCACGAAGTCCTGCACCAGCCCGGACCGCGAAAACTGCGCCAGGGGCCCCTGCAGCGAATACAGCAGGTTCACGTCCACCTGCGTCTCGCCGGGCGACAGCGCTTGCAACCGGTAAGTAATGTCGCCATTGGCGCGCGACTGGCTGAGCGAGTCCTGCCCGGCGCCACGGAACACCGCCTGCATGGCGGCGTCGTCGCGCTCCAGGCGGGCCGCACCGTTGAAGGCGGCGGACATGGGTCCGAACTTGATGGCGATCTTGCCCTTGACCCGGTCGCCTTCATGCTCCTCGATCGAAGCGCCGGGCAGACAGCTGGCCAGCGCCGGCAGGTCCACCATGAAGGCCCAGACCTCGGCCGCCGGAAAGGGCACGGTGAAGCCGCCATCGATCTGGCTGCCCCGGCCTTCCTTCTTGCCGGCCTGCGCGGCGGCGGGAACGGGCGCGGGCTTGGCCGCTGCCCCGGCGCCATCCGCCACCGGCGTGAATCCCGCGAATGCCGCCTGCCGCACGGCCTCGGGCGCGGCGCCCCGGCCCTGCGCCAGGGCGGCCCGCAGCGCATCCACGGCGGGATCCGGCTGCGCCCGCAGCTCCGCCAGCACGGACATTACGGCGGCCACGATGCCCATGTAGCCGGTACAGCGGCACAGATTGCCGGACAGTTCCACCCGCACCCTGCCCTCGTCCGCCTGCGGCAGCCGCAGCACGATGTCGCGCGACGTCGCCAGCATGCCGGGCGTGCAGTAGCCGCATTGCAGGGCGTGGTGCCGCGTGAAGGCGGCGCGCAACCGCTGCATGATCGGATCGGCGTCGTAGCCCTCGATGGTGGTCACCTGCCGTCCCTCGCAGGCCACCGCGAAGGAGATACAGGACCGCACCGGCGCGCCATCCACCAGCACCGTGCAGGCGCCGCAGACGCCGTGCTCGCAGCCGAGATGGGTACCGGTCAGGCGCGCCTGGTCCCGCAGGAAATCCCCCAGATGCATGCGCGCGGGCGCCTCGTGCGATACGCGCTTGCCGTTCACTTCCAATGTCACCTGAACCATGGCTATTCCCGTCAACCCAATGCCTGCGCCAGGCAGCGCGTCACCGCGGTCCCGTGCAGCTTGCGGTGGTGTTCATCCTTGCCCGGCATGACGCCGGCCAGCTCGTCGGCGAGCAGGACGGGGTCCAGGCCCGCCAGTCCTTGCCGCGCGATGCTCGCGGCCAGCCGGGGCAGCAATCCGGGCGCGCCGTCCAGCGCGCCCACCGCGATCCTCGCCGTCTTCGACGCGGCATCGAACCACGCGGCGCAGCTGGCCTCGGCGAATTCGCCGGTCTTGCGGCAAAACTTGTAATAGCCCCAGCGCGCCGCCGGACCCGCCTCGGGCACATGCACGGCGGCGATCAGCTCGTCCTCGCGCAACCCGGTGGTATAGGCGCCCTGCATGTAGTCCTGCGCCGGCAGCATGCGGACCCCGTCCGGGCCGGCGACCTCCAGCGTCGCGCCCAGGCCGACCATGGTCAGCACCCAGTCGGCCGCCGGATCGGCATGCGCCAGGCTGCCGCCCAGCGTGCCGCGATTGCGGATGGCGCGGTAGGCGATGCCCGGCGCCACCTGCTGCAACGGCGTGCCGCGCAGCAGTTCGTGCACGCCATCCTCGATCTCGGCGTGGGTCACGGCCGCGCCCACGCGCAGCCCGCCGTCCTGCCGCGTGACGGTGCGCAGTTCGGCCAGGCCGGAGATGTCGATGACGACGGGCGGACGCGCCAGCCGCAGGTTCAGCATGGGTCCCAGCGATTGTCCGCCAGCCATGAGCTTGGCGCGGCCTTCGTGCGCGCGCAGCGCCCGCAAAGCCTCCTGCAGCGAGCCCGGACGCGTGTATTCGAACGCGGCGGCCTTCATGCCGTCACCTCCGCGCTGGCGGACGCGGGCTGGCGGCTGCCCTGCGCGATGGCGGCGAGCACCCGCGTCGGCGACAGCGGCGTGCGCAGCAGCTCGGCCGCACCCAGCGGACGCAGCGCGTCGTTGACCGCGTTGAACAGCACCGCCGGCGGCGCGATGGCGCCGCCCTCGCCCATGCCCTTGGCGCCGAACTCGGTATGCGGTGATGGCGTCTCGAAGTGATGCAGGCGCATGTTCGGCACCTCGGTGGCGCCGGGCAGCATGTAGTCGGCCAGCGTCGACGCCAGCGGCTGGCCGTTGTCGTCGTAGGGCGTTTCCTCGTAGAAGGCGGTGCCGATGCCCTGGGCCACGCCGCCGATGGTCTGGCCTTCGACCACCATGGGATTGATCATGGTCCCGCAGTCCTCCACCACCACATAGTCCAGGATCTCCACGCCGCCGGTGCCGGGGTCCACCGCCACCACCGCCGCGTGGGTGGCGTAGGTAAAACAGCCGGTGTCGACCTTCGGCTTGTAGCCGACGGTGACTTCCAGTCCGGCGGGATCCACGTCGGGCGGCAGCAACTGCGGCCGCAGGTACCAGGCGTCGGCCACGTCCTTGACCGACACCGACTTGCCGCCCGCTTCCAGCCGGTCGCCGTTCCAGGCCACGCTGGCGGCATCGGCCTGCAGCAGGTGCGCGCCGATATGCGTGAGCCTGGGCAGCAGGCGCTTGCAGGCCTGCGACACCGCGCCGCCCGACATCACCAGCGAGCGCGAGGCATAGGTGCCGGTGGAAAATGGCGTCTGCCCGGTATCGCCATGCAGCAGCTTGATGCTGGCCACGTCCACGCCCAGGATCTCGTTGGCGATCTGGGCAAAGGTCGTTTCCATGCCCTGCCCGTGCGAATGCACGCCGACCCGCAGCTCCAGCCCGCCATCGGGCGTGACCCGGGCTGTGGCCTGGTCGAAGCCCGGAATGACGGGCGTGCCCCAGGCGGCGAACACCGAGGTGCCGTGCGCGGCCTGCTCCGTATAGGTGGCCAGGCCCACGCCGATGAGGCGGCCGTCGGCCTCGCCGCGCCGCTGGCGCTCGCGGATAGCGTCCACGCCGATCATGTCCATGGCCTGCCGCAGGCTGGCCGGATAATCGCCGCTGTCCAGGTGCTTGCCGGTGACGTTGACGTAGGGCATCTGTTCGCCCTGCACAAGGTTCTCCTGGCGGATTTCCCAGGGTTCGCGTCCGACCTCGCGGGCGATCGCGTCCATCGTCAGCTCCATGGCGAAACAGACGCCGGTGCGCGCCACGCCCCGGTACGGCACGAAGCCCGGCTTGTTGGTGGCCACCGCCTTGGTCTCGCAGCGATAGCCCTTGAACGCATACGGCCCCGGCAGGTTGCCGATGGCCTGGCCCGGCTCCAGGCCGATGGTGAACGGCCAGACCGAATAGGCGCCGCCGTCGATGCTGATCCTGGCGTCCAGCGCCAGCAGCTTGCCGCGACGGTCGGCGTAGGCCACCATTTCATAATGGTGCTCGCGCGAGTTCGCGCCCGCCGTCAGGTGCTCGCGGCGGTCCTCGATGAAGCGGAACGGCCGCTTGAAGGTCTTGGCCAGCCAGGCCACGCACAGTTCTTCCTGCTGCAGCACGCACTTGTAGCCGAAGGCGCCGCCCACGTCCGGCGACACCACCCGCACCCGACCCTGTTCCAGGTCCAGGCACTGGGCCAGCACGCTGCGGATCATGTGCGGCACCTGCGTGGCGCTGACCACCACCAGCTGGTCAGCCTGATGGTCCCAGTAGGCCAGCACCGCCTTGCCCTCCATCGGCACCATGCATTGCCGCGCCAGGTCGATCTTGCGCCGCACCACCACGTCCGCCTGCGCCGCCAGTTCGTCGAACTGCTTGTCGACATTGAGCGTGACGAAGACGTTGTCGCGCCATTGCTCGTGCACGAAATCGCCTTGCGCCGCCTGGGCGCTGGCAACGTCCGCGTACACCGGCAGGTCGTCGTAGTCGACCTCGATCAGTTCGGCGTAGTCCTCGGCCTCGGCGCGGGTCGGCGCGACCACCATGGCGACGGGTTCGCCCACGAACCGCACCTTGCCCGATGCCAGCGGCGGCTGGGCCGAGACCTGGTAGCTCGGCAGCGTCGAGTCCGCCACGATGTCGCGCGCGTCCGCCATCGCCTGGCGCACGAACGCCTTGTCGGCGATCTGGCTGGCCACGCGCACCGAGGCGATGCGCGCATGCGCCAGCGGGCTGCGCAGGAAAGCGACCTCGCTCAGTCCGGGCATGGCCATGTCGGCCACGAAGTTGCCCTTGCCATGCAGGTGGCGCGCGTCCTCCTTGCGCGGAACCCGCGCGCCCACCCCCTGCGGCTTGCCCGGCCGGCCGTGCGTATCGGCGTCTGCTGTCGTCATGACTCCCCTCTGTCCGGAGTGGCTCACTTGGCCTGGGCCTTCGCCACGGCGGCGAAGGTGTAGTTGTCCAGCGGGCTTTCGGCCACCCGGAACCAGCCCGCCTGCTCGGCCTGGAATTTCTTCCAGTCGGGGAAGATCGCCGCGAAATCCGGATTCTTGGCAGAGAGCTCGGCCCACAGTTCCTGCGAGGCGTTGTACGCCGCGTCCATCACTTCCTTGGGAAAGAAGCTGACCTTGGCGCCGCCGGCGATCAGCTTGCGCAGCGCCAGCGGATTGCGCGCGTCGTAGTGGGCCAGCATGCGCATGGTCTGTTCGCCCGCCGCGGCCTCGAACGCGGCCTGATAGGCCGGCGGCAGGGCCTCCCAGGCCTTGTCGTGCACCATGCTGGTGATGGACGCGCTGCCCTCGAACCAGCCCGGTGAATAGTAGTAAGGCGCCACCTTGTTGAAGCCCAGCTTCTCGTCGTCGTAGGGCCCGATCCATTCGGCCGCGTCGATGGTGCCTTTCTCCAGCGCCGGGTAGATGTCGCCCGGAGGAATCTGTTGCGGCACCGCGCCCAGCTTGGACAGCACCATGCCGCCGATGCCGCCGATGCGCATGTTCAGGCCCTTCAGGTCGGCGACCGACTTGATTTCCTTGCGGTACCAGCCGCCCATCTGCACGCCCACGTTGCCACAGACGTGATTGACGATGTTGTACTTCTTATAGAGCGCGCGCAGCATCGCCATGCCACCGCCGTAGTGGATCCAGGCGTTGTGCTGGCGGGCGCTCAGCCCGAAGGACAGACCGGTATCGAAGGTCAGCGCCGTGTTCTTGCCGATGTAGGCGGTGCTCAGCACGTGATTGCATTCGACCGTGCCATTGCTGACCGCGTCCATGTTCTGCGCCGCCGGCACCAGCTCGCCGCCCGGAAAGGCGCGGATCTCGAACCTGCCCTCGGTCAGCTGCGCCACGCGCTTGCAGAAGTCTTCGGCCGAACCGTAGATGGTGTCCAGGCTCTTGGGCCAGCTGGTGGACATGCGCCAGCGCACCGCCGGCGCGGATTGCGCGACGGCTGGCATGCCCACGGCGGCAAGGCCGGCGCCGGCTGCGCCGGCGGCTTGTGCGAGGAAACGGCGTCGTTGCATTGATTGCTCCCGATCTGGTTCGATTGAGTCCCCTTGGACCCGTTTCTACTCGTGCCAACGCCGCGCTCGCGCAACCAAAAAAACGTTAGCACACTGAATTTTTGGTCAGCATACTGACAGTAATTTTGAGTGTCAACAAGGTAAACCCCCACTGCTGTCAGCCGCGAAACGCCTGGGTTTTCACCGATTCCGCCGAAATTTCGGCAGCGTCTTCCAGGCAATTTGCGGGTACTCCTTTCATATAGCGGGCACCCAAAGACGCAGGCGGCAAGCCACCACCACAACGCTCCCGCGACGCCGTACCGCTGCTGCCTGAAAGTCGGGGAAATCCCTAGCTCCTGGCTTGATTTTTTAACCAGTACACTGACGACAATTACTCAGCATACTGACTAGCGAGTTGATATGAACTGGATCCGCATCGCCTCCACCAACCAACTGACCGACGACGACGAGGTGATCCCCGTCGCGGCCGGCGACAAGCAGCTTGCGCTGTATCGCAGCGAGGGCGAGTTCTATGCCTCCGACAACGTCTGTACGCACGCCTACGCGCTGCTGTCCGACGGCTACCTCGAAGACGGCTGCATCGAATGCCCGCTGCACCAGGCCCGCTTCGACATCCGCACCGGCAAGGCCATGTGCGCGCCCGCCACCACCGGCATCCGCGTCTACCCCGTCAAGGTCGAAGGCCAGGACATCTACGCCGATCTGCAGGGCTGACCATGGCCGACGCGGATACGATCCTCATCATCGGCGCCGGCCAGGCCGGCGCGGTGGCGGCGGCGACGCTGCGCGAGCTGGGCCACGAAGGCGCCATCACGCTGGTCGGCCAGGAAGCGCACGCGCCCTATGAACGCCCGCCCCTGTCCAAGGATGCGCTGCAGACGGTCGACGCAAGCGGCCGGACCCCGGTGCATCCCGACGACTTCTACGAACGCCAGCGCATCACGCTGCTGACCGGCGCCGAGGTCGTGCGCATCGACGCCGGCCGCCGCATTGCCCGACTGGCCGACGGCCGCGATCTGCCCTACAGCCGCTGCCTGCTGGCGACCGGCGGGCGGGCGCGCGAACTGCCCGGCCTGCCGCGCGGCACGCCCGGCGTGCATTACATCCGCACGCTGGACGACGCCGCCGCGCTGCGCGCGGGCCTCGCGCCCCAGACACGCGTCGCCGTCATCGGCGGCGGCTTCCTGGGCCTGGAAGTGGCGTCCACCGCGCGTGCGCTGGGGGCCGAAGTCACCGTCCTGGAAAGCGCGCCGCGCCTGCTGGAGCGCGTGCTGCCCGAGGCATTGTCGGACTGGCTGGCCGAACGCGCCCGCCACGCCGGCGTGGACCTGCGCCTGGGCGCGCGCATTGCCGGCTGCGACCGCCAGCCGCAAGCGGACGCCGCCGTCCGGCGCCAGGCGCGCTTTCTCATCACCTTGCAGGATGCCGCCACCGTGGCGGCCGACATCGTGGTGGTGGCCATCGGCCTGACGCCCGAGGTGTCGCTGGCAGTCCAGGCCGGCCTGGCGCTGGACCCCGCCAACGGCGGCATCGCGGTGAATGCCGCCTGCCGCAGCAGCGATGCTCATCTGTACGCCGCCGGCGATTGCGCCAGCCAGCATCGCTCCCGCCTCGGCATCGCGTTGCGGCTGGAATCCTGGCAGAACGCCAATGAACAGGCGCGCGCCGCCGCCGCGGGCATGCTGGGCCAGCCCGCTCCCGCCGAACCCTATCCCTGGTTCTGGACGGATCAGTATGGCTGCAACGTGCAGATGCTGGGCCTGCCCCAGCCCGGCCTGGTCTATGCCTGCCGCGGCGTGCCGCAAGCACAGGCCGAGACGCCCCGATTCATCTGGCTCGGCCACCGCGACGGCGTGCCGGTGCACGCCATCGCGGTGAACGCCGGCGGCGACCTGCGCCAGCTGCGCGTGCTGTTCGAGCAAGCCATCGCCATCGACCCGCAGCGCTATGCCGACGAAACCGTGGCGCTCAAGCCGCTGGTGAAGGCATGCCAGCAGCGCGCCGCCACGACCTGAAACCGATTGCCGCCCCGTATCGACTGGAGCTAGTCATGTATCAATCACAAACCGTCATCGGCCTCACGATGGCATCCAAGAACACCGCGCTGACCGACTGTGTCTGGCCGCAGGACGCGCTGCATTACATCCCGGACTGGGTCTACACCAGCCGCGCCGTCTATGACCAGGAAATCGAGAAGATATTCCACGGCAAGACCTGGAACTACGTGGCCCTGGAAGCCGAGCTGCCCAACCCGGGCGACTACAAGCGGTCCTATGTCGGACCGACCCCGGTGGTGGTCTCGCGCGCCGAGGACGGCTCGGTCAATGTCTTCGAGAACCGCTGCGCCCACCGTGGCGCGGAGTTCTGCCGCAACAGCCAGGGCAACGCCAAGGAATTCGTCTGCCCCTACCACCAGTGGTCCTACGACCTGAAAGGCAATCTGCAAGGCATCCCGTTCAAGCGCGGTGTGAACCGCGAGGGCGGCATGCCCAAGGACTTCAAGAACGAGGAACACGGCCTGCGCAAGTTGCGCGTCGCCACCCGCAACGGCGTGATCTTCGCGTCCTACAGCGACGAGGTCGAGGCCCTGGAGGAATACCTGACGCCCGCTATCCTGGCCGATTTCGACACCGTCTTCCCCGGCAAGAAGCTCAAGATCCACGGCTACTACCGCAATGAGCTGCCCTGCAACTGGAAGATGTATCACGAGAACCTGAAGGATCCCTACCACGCCACCCTGCTGCATTCGTTCCTGGTGGTGTTCGGCCTGCTGGTGGCGGGCAACAAGTCCGCCATGCTGGTCGACACGGTGCATGGCCGCCACGGCACCATGGCCTCGGCCAAGAGCGAGGACAAATACGCCAGCGTCAGCGAAGAAAACAAGAAGGAAATGCGCTCGTTCCATGATGGCCTGCATCTGCAGGACGACCGCTTCCTCGAATTCGTCAAGGAGTTCGATTCGCCCTGGTCCGTCACCATGCAGACCATCTGGCCCAACCTGATCGTGCAACGCGAGATGAACACGCTGGGCGTGCGCCAGATCGTGCCCAACGGGCCCGACAGCATGATCATGCAATGGACCATGTTCGGCTACGAGGACGACACGCCCGAGATGGAACGCCATCGCCTGCGCCAGGGCAACCTGATGGGCCCGGCGGGATTCCTGGGCCTGGAGGACAACGAAGCCATGAAGTTCGTGCAGGAAGGCGTGCGCCGCGCCAGCACCGACGTCAACGTGCTCAAGCTGGAATCCGGCAAGCAGGGCACGTCCAACACGCTGATCTCGGAAGCCGCCATCCGCTCCATGTACAGCTACTACCGCGGCGTGATGGGCTTCTGAGGCAGGAACACCAAGACATGAGAACCCGATTCGAATTTTCCCCCCGACAGATCGATCCCGCCCGCGCCATCGCGCTGCGTCTGGAGATCGAGGAATTCCACGCTGACTACTGCGCCGCCCTGGACGCGGGCCAGGTCGAATCCTGGCCGGATTTCTTCACCGAGGATGGCCTGTACCGCGTCACCGCGCGCGAGAACGCCGACCTGGGCTTGCCGGTCGGCCTGGTCTATTCCGAGGGCCGCGCCATGATGCATGACCGGGCCGTGGCCATTTCCCGCACCCAGATGTTCGCCCCGCGCTACATGCTGCACATGGTCAGCAATACCCGCGTCATCAGCGAATCCGCCGACGGCGAGATCCAGGCGCAGGCCGCGTTCCTGCTGATGCAGACGCTGGTGGAAGGCCCCACCACGCTGCACCTGGCCGGCGCCTACTACGACCGCTACACCCGGCAGGACGGCGTGCTCAAGCTGAAGGAACGCCAGGTGGTGTATGACACCACCATCCTCGCCAACGACCTGGTCTATCCCGTCTAGGCCCGTCCCGCCCCGGCAAGGAAAAGGGGTTGCGCCTCGCGGCGCAACCCCTTTTTTCTCACCGCGAACCGACTAGGCCCGCGTCGCCCGCAAGGCTTCGTCCCGCGTCAGCACGGTGGCGTACTTCTGCCGCATGTCGAAGAGATTGGCCTCGTGCGGGCCGATGGCGCGGTCGCCCACGCAGTCCGACACCACCAGCGGGCGAAAGCCGTACTGCATGGCGTCCACCACGCTGGCCCGCACGCAGCCGCTGGTGACCGCGCCGGCGACCAGCAGCGTCTGCACCCCGCGCTGTGACAGCCAGGCGGCCAGGCTGGTGCCGAAGAACGCGGAAGGCACCGTCTTGCGCACCACCAGCTCCCCGGAAGCGGGCGCGAGCTGCGGCACGATGGCGCTGTTGTGGTCCGCTTCCTTCAAGGTCAGCATGCCTGGCACCTTGAGCGTGAAGATGTTGTGGTCGGCGTCGTCGTCGGCGAACACGATGCGGCTGTGGGCCACCGGCCAGCCCTGCTGGCGCGCGTGCGCCAGCAGGCCCACCGTCCGCGCGATGGCCTCGGGGATATTGCCGCCGCCGAACACCGCCGGATCGGCGAAGCCATTGACCAGATCCACGATCAGCAGACCGTAGGGCGCCTTGGGCGCCATGGCCGCGCCGAAGCCTTGCCGTTCATAGGCGGAGATATCGTCATTCATGTGCGGAATTCCTGTAGCGGTCATGGATTGAGCCCTGGACTAGTCCCTCGGGCCGGCGCCATCCAGCACCCTGCCCTGGCGCACCACGTCCTCTCCGTCCAGCCGCACGGTGCAGCCGCGCAGCGGGATGTCGATGTGGCAGGTGGTGCAGCGGCTGCCGCCGGCTTCGTTGTTCGGTCCCAGCGAGAACAGGAAATTGCCCTCGTAGGCCCGCGCGTCCATGCCGATGGTGGCTTCGCGGTCGTACAGGCCCAGCGTGGTCCAGTGCGCGCGCGGCTGCAGACCCCAGCCGATGTGCGAAATCGCGTAGGCTTCCGGATCCTTGAACGACGCCATGTACTCGCGCAGCAGTTCCGCGTCCACGCCGCCGTCGATGCGCGTGGCGTAGCCGTTCTCGACGGTCAGCTCGATGGCCGAGCGCACATAGAGTTTCTGCGGCAGCAGGATGTCGCCCACATCGATCACGATCTTGCCCCGCGCGCCACCTTCGTTCGGCCAGGTCAGCACGAAGCCGCTGGGCCAGTGGTCCCAGCGCCCGGGTTCATCGACGAAACCGTATTCGCTGATGGCCGGGAATTCGCCCAGCGGGCAGCGCAGGTCCGTGCCCGCCTCCGACACGACGCTCATCTCGCGCGCCGCGCCGATGCGCGCGGCGGCCGCCTTGACCCGGGCGCGGTCGGCCTCGGTCGGCACCAGCCGCGCCAGCACCTCCGGCGGCTCCACCGCCAGCAGGATCTTGGTTCCCGAGGCCAGGATCTCGTGCTGTTCCGGCGAGAACAGCAGCGTCATCAGGTCCAGCACCAGATCGCTTTCCTTCAAGGCCGCGATCGCGGCCTTGTTGCCGGTCAGCGGAGTCGTGCCCAGATAGGCCAGCGCGTCCCGGCTCAACGCGCGCTCGCCATTGACGGGCGGCAGGTCCAGCCGGTTGACCACGGCGCCCATGGCCTGCGTCGCGATCAGCGCCGTGGCCAGCGTTTGCGGATGGGTGGCCGCGCTGGTCAGCACCGTGACCGTCTGCCCCGCCTGCAGCCTGGACAGGGTCAGCACCTGCTGCCAGGCCTTCACCATTTCATAGTCACTGATAGGCATGATGCCCTCCTTGCTTGGCGAACCCCGCCTCAGGCGCGCGCCAGCGGCGCGCCCAGGAAGTCGCCGAAGGCCGCGTAGAAGCCTTCCTCGTTGTCCCACGGAATCATGTGGCCGGCGGCGGGCACCCGGTGATGCCGAGTGCCTGGCGCCAGCCGCTGGATCTCTTTCACGTCGGCGTCCAGCACCACGTCGCCGCGTTCCGCCGTGATCAGCAGGACCGCCGCGTCCAGCAGCGACAGGTCCGCATGGATGTCGTCGTTATGGAAGTCATCGAAGCTCTGGATGATGGCGCGCTCGTCGCACGTATGCAGCCACTCGGCGCGCAGCTGGCGCTGCGCATCGGTCCAGCTGGGGCAGAACGCGCGCATGGCTTCGGCGTCCATGCCCTGGCGCGCCTGCGCCATGGAGTCCACGTACCAGGGCAGCTTGGCCGGATACGGCCGGCGGCCAGGGCCCGACACCGGCGGGTCGGCCAGGACGAGACGCCGCAGGCCGGCCGGCTTGCTCCGCCCGGCGCGCACGCCGATGCGGCCGCCCATGGAATGACCGACCACGCTGTATTGCTCCAGGCCCAGCGCCTGCGCGAACGCCAGCACGTCGGCGGCCTGCGCGTCCAGGCCATAGTTCAGCGCCGCGCCGGCCTCGGACAAGCCCCGGCCGCGCACATCCAGGATGTAGGTATCGAAGGACTCGCCGAAGCGCTCGCCCACGAAGCCCCAGGTGATCGCCGGACTGGTGATGCCCGGCACGATGATGACCGGATCGCGCCCCGCACCGCGCGCGCCGCCGTAGCGCAGATAGTGCTGGCGGATGCCGTTGGCGTGGACATTGCCGCCGTACAGGAAATTGCTCATGTCAGTCTCGCACGCTGGATTCAGAGTTTGAACAGGCGCCGCGCGTTGCCGTGGCAGATCAGTGCGCGGGTCTCCTCATCCATCGGCGTCTGCTCGATGAACTCGACGGCGAGCGCGGTCGACTCGTAGGGATAGTCCACCGAGAACATCACCGCCTCGCGCCCCATTTCG
The DNA here is from genome assembly GCF_043119405.1 of Achromobacter sp. 413638. NCBI lineage: Bacteria > Pseudomonadati > Pseudomonadota > Betaproteobacteria > Burkholderiales > Alcaligenaceae > Achromobacter > Achromobacter sp. 413638. Next base: position 59,282 of record NZ_JBICCO010000009.1, on the reverse strand, counting down.
GCGATGGCGGCGGTCAAGGTCGGCGGCGAACAGACGCCCGAGGTAGTGATGACGATGTTGCTGCCCAGGTAGGCCGAGGGCGCGCGCTCCAGCTTGATGCCATGCGAGTAAACCGCGAAACGGCTGTCGAAGCGCCAGCGCAGGAATGGCAGGCCCTCGCCCATGTGCCCGAGTATCAGCTTGACGCCGGGATAGCGGTCGAACACGCCGCCGAACAGCAGGCGCAGCGCGTGGGTGGCGGTCTCGACGCCCCATCCCCAGCACGCGCCGACCAGCTCAGGGTGGCCGGAGTACGCCTGCGGAACCACATGGGGATCGGACGGATGCAGATAGACGGGCACATCCAGCTCCTGCACCTTTTCCCAGAACGTGTCATAGGCGCGCCCGTCGTAGTACACGCCGTTGGTGTGGCCGTTGATCAGCGCGCCCTTGAAGCCCAGCTGCCTGACGCAGCGTTCCAGTTCGGCGGCGGCGACCCGGGGATCGTGCATGGGTATGGTGGCGAAGGCGCCGTAGCGCGTCGGATGGCGGGCCACCTGCTGGACCAGGAAATCGTTGTTCTCGCGGGCGCGGCGCAACGCCACGGCGGCGTCGGGCTCGGCCTGCACGCCCGGCCCGGTCTGCGACAGGATGACGTAGTCGATGCCGCCCCGGTCCATCTCGCCCAACCGGACTTCGTCGAAGTCCACCAGCCGCGCGGCCAGGTCGGCCAGCACCGTTGGATCGATGTGCTGCGCGAAGCTCTTTGAATAGTCCTTGAATCCGACCGCGGTGTAGTGTTCCTCGAACGCGATCTTGCGTACTTTGCTCATTCCCCTGCTCCCAGTTTGGTGTCCCGGGCCCTGCCCGGCCACGGCGCGTCAGCATTATTTATCAGCACACTGACTATTAATCCGGAAAAACCGGAATCACGCGCAACTGCCTTCTCATAGGGAAAAGCGCCGCGACGGCTTCCGGATTTAGGTCAGTATACTGATTTTATAGTCAGCGCACTGACAAATAGGGGAAATCCCGGAGCCCGAAAAATTGGCCGCCACGGCGGCCTCGCGGGCGGGCGGCGCTCAGCCTGCCCTGTCCAGGTCGGCGGGCGTGTCGATATCGAGCAACACGCCTGGATCATCCACCTGGACCAGGCGCAGACCCGGCTGCCCGAGCAGTCGCCGCGCGCCCTCGTCCGCGTTCAACAGCGCCAGCCGAGGCAGCAGGTCCGCGCGAAATCCCACGGGATGGCCGCGCTGTCCCCGATGCGACGGCGCCGCCATCGGCGCATGTTGCAGCGCATCCAGCACGCCCGCCATGCTGGCGTGGCGAATCCAGGGCATATCCGCCAGCGCCACCAGCACCGCGCGCGGCGTGCCGGGCAGGGCCAGCAAATGCCGCGCCGCCGTCGCCAGGCTGGTCCCCATGCCCTCGCCCGCCGGATCCGCCTCGATCACCCGGCAATCTTCCGCCCGCAGCAGCGCCGCCAGCGCCGCGTTGCCCGGGCGCACCACGGCGACGACGCTGTCCACGGCCGCCCGAAGCCGGCGCGCGCTGGCCACGGCCACGCACGGGCCCTGTGGCAAGGATGCCAGCAGCTTGTCGGCGCCCGGCCGCTGCGCGGCGTAGCGCGAGCCCTGCCCCGCCGCCAGCAGGATGCCGGCACTTGGGGACGCCAGGTAGGGATAGACACTAGGGACATTCGACATAATCATCAGTATAGTGAATATAAGCCGGGGCAACGCCACGGCCCTTGCCTGCGAGAAGCCGATGAACGCTCTGGATCTGGACGTATTGCAACATGCCCGCGACTGGGTGGCCGCTGGCCGCCGCGCGCACCTGGTGACGGTAGTGCAGACCTGGGGCTCGGCGCCCCGCCAGGCGGGCGCCATGCTGGCCTTGCGCGACGACGGCCGCATGGTCGGCTCGGTGTCCGGCGGCTGTATCGAGGACGACCTGATGCGCCGCGCTCGCGAAGGCGCGCTCGCGGACGCCCCCGCCCGCCTGACCTACGGCGTCACCCGCGACGAGGCCGCGCGCTTCGGCCTGCCTTGCGGCGGCACGCTGCGCCTGATCAGCGAACCGTTGCGCGACACGCAATGGCTCGACCTCGTGCTGGAATCGATCCGCGGCCATCGCTTGATCCAGCGCACGGTGGACCTGCACGATGGCGCCAGCTCGGTGTCGCCCGCCGGTCCGGCCGACGGCCCGGATTTCGACGGACGCATCTTTCGCAGCGTGTACGGGCCGCGCTGGCGGCTGCTGATCATCGGCGCCAACCAGACCGCCCAGGTGCTCGCCAGCGTGGCCGCCACGCTCGATTTCCACGTCACGGTATGCGACCCGCGCGAGGAGTTCCACGGCGACTGGAACCAATCCCAGGCGACCCTGCTCGCCAGCATGCCCGATGACGCGGTGCTGGAGATCGGCACGGACGAACGCACCGCCATCGTGGCCGTCACCCATGACCCCAAGCTCGACGACATGGCCCTGCTGGAAGCGCTGAAATCCCCCGCGTTCTACGTGGGCGCGCTGGGGTCGCGCGCCAACCAGCAAAAGCGCCGCGAGCGGCTGCGGCTATTCGACCTGGACGAGAGCCAGATCGAACGCCTGCATGGCCCGGTGGGCCTGCGCATCGCGAGCAAAACGCCGGCCGAGATCGCGGTGGCGATCGCCGCCGAACTGATCTGGGTCCGCAACACGCTGGGCGGCGCCGAAGCCGCCTACAAGCCCTCGCAAGCCAGCGCGCGCCAGGGCTGAGCAGGGCTGCCGGCCCCCGCCCCGCGCGGGCCCGGCCTACATGGGCTTGAGCGTGGTGCGGCTGTACTGATTGTTGGCCTCCACCAGGGTGGACAGCAGCTTCATGAAGATTTCCTGGTTGCGCGTGGACAGCGGCTCCAGCAGGCGCTGCTGGGCGCGCGCCATGCCTTCCTGCAGCAACCCCATGATGCGCAGCCCTTCCTGGGTGATGACCGCCTGGCGCGAACGCTTGTCGTTGGGATTGGTGCGCCGCTCCACCAAGCCGCGTTCCTGCAGGCGCTTGACCACGTCAGCCGTGGTGGTGCGGTCCAGTCCCAGCTCCATGCCGATGGCGGTCTGGTCCAGCCAGGGGCTGAGCGACAGCGCGGTCAGCACGCCGTATTGCACCGGCGTCACGTTCTGCGTCTTGCATTCCTCGTAGAACATGGCGTAGTGGATCTGGTTCAGGCGTCGCACCAGATAGCCGGGGCGCGACCACAGCACCTGTTTGGCCGGATCGAAAATCTTGCTGTCTGTCTTCTGAGTTGCGACGCGCTTCTGGGACGTCGTCTTTTTCTGTACATCCGGCACGTTGAGGCAGCTCCAATTTAGTTAGTGCACTGAGGATAATACCACCGGCCATCGCCTGTCGAGCGCCGCGAGCCGGACGCTTGTGCCAGATCAACGCCTGCCCGCGCAGGGCAAGAGAAGCCTAGCGCGCCTGCTTCGCCAGATATTCCTTCAGGACCTGCACCAGCGCCATCGCCGCCGGCGACAGGCTGCGGCTGCGCGAGGTGACCAGCCCGATCGAGCGCTCGGCCACCGGCCCGATCAGCGGACGCTGCACGATGCCGTTCTGCGCCACCGCGCCGGCCGCGATCTCGGGCAACGCCGCCACGCCGAAACCGCGCTCCACCATGGAAACGATGGTGGTCAGGTGCTCGGCCTCGAAAGCTGGCGTGAAGCGGATGCGGTTCTGCAGGAAAGCCCATTCGGTGTACTGGCGCACGCTGCTCGGATGCACCATGGACACGTGCTCGGCGCCGGCCGTGTCGGCCCAGCGCAGCGGGCCGCGCGCCTTGGCCAGCGGATGCGCCTCGGGGATCAGCAGCAGGAAGCTGTCGGACATCAGCGGCACGTAGTGCAGGTCGGCCTGCTGCGGGTCGGCCGCCGTCAGCGCGAAGTCCACCTCGCCGGCGCGCACCAGGTCAAAGGCCGGGCCGGACAGCGTGTCGCGCACTTTCAACGCCACCTGCGGATGGGCCTGGCGATACGCCATCAGCACGCGCGGCAGCAGGCGCGCGGCCAGCGACGGCAGCGCCGCCACCGACACCTGCCCCTGCTCCACGCTGGCGATGCCGCTGACGGCGGCGATGGCGTCGCGGAACGCCGCCTGCAGCGAGGCGGCCTGCTGCATGAAGACCTCGCCCGCCGCCGTCAGGCGCACGGTGCGCGTGGTGCGGTCGAACAGGCGCACGCCCAGCGCGTCCTCGATGCGCTGCACCTGGGTCGACAGCGCCGACTGCGACAGGTGCAGCTGCGCTGCCGCCTGCCGGAAGTTCAGCGTGCGCCCCAGCACCAGCGTGGTGTCGATGTCGCGCATCGACAGGTTGATCTGCATGTCCGCCCTCGCCCAGCCCATTGATCGAATATAAAGATCATTCTATCCAAAAAATCTGATTCATCAATCAAACAAGCTTCTCTACACTCGGCCCCCATCGCAGTGGCGCAAACGGCGCCAGGACAGACCAGGAGCAAACCATGCAGACAGACGCCAAGGCGCTGCCCAATCCGGGCGCGGCGCATGCGGTGGTGGTGGGCGGCGGCACCATGGGGGCCGACGTGGCCGTGGTGCTGACACGCGCGTCGTGCCGCACGACAGTGATCGAATCCAACCCGGACCGCGCCGCCGCGCTGCCGCAACGGGTCGGCGAGAACCTGGCCCAGATCGGCCGCGAGGCCAACCTGCCGCGCCTGGCCGTGGCGGCCAGCCTGGACCAAGTGGACTGGGCCAGCGTCGACCTGGTGATCGAGTGCATTCCCGAACGGCTCGACATCAAGCAGGCCCTGTTCGCCGACCTGGCGCGCCGCGCGCGCCCCGACGCCATCCTGGCCAGCAACAGCTCCAGCTTCCCGATCAGCGCCATCGGCCAGGGACTGGACACGCGCGAGCGCATGCTGGGCCTGCACTTCTTCATGCCGGCGCACCTGGTGCCGCTGGTGGAAGTGGTGATGGCCGACACCAGCGACGAAGCCCGCGCCGACGCGCTGATCGCCTTCATGAAGCGCTGCGGCAGCGTGCCGGTGAAGGTGCGGCAGGACCTGCCGGGCTTCCTGGCCAACCGCCTGCAGCACGCGCTGTCGCGCGAGGCCTTCGACCTGATCGATCGCGGCATCGCCTCGCCCGAGGACGTGGACGCGGCGGTGCGCTTCGGCTTCGGCTTCCGCTTCCTGGCGGCCGGCCCGGTCATGCAGCGCGACCATGCCGGTATCGAAGTGCACGCGGCCGCCGGCGCCACCATGTACCCCACGTTCTGCAACGCGGACCGCCCCGCGCGCTGCCTGGCCGAACGCGCCGCCGATGGCCGCCACGGCATGAAGACCGGCAAAGGCTTCTACGCCTGGACGCCCGAGACCATCGCCGCCGAGCGCGCGCGCTACGACCGGCTGCTGCGCGCCGGCCTGGACCTGATCGCGCCCGAACTGCCGGAGATCCAGCCATGACCCACGCCGCCGATCCCAGGCCGCAGGCGCCGCGCCTGCCGCTGGCCGAATCCCCCGTCATCATCACCGTGGCGCCCAACGGCGCCTACAAGCAGGCCGCCGACCATCCCGCCGTGCCGCTGACGGCCGAGGCGCTGGGCCGCGAGGCGCGCGCCTGCCTGGACGCCGGCGCGGCCATGATGCACATGCACGTGCGCCGCCCGGACGGACGCCACCTGCTGGACGCCCAGGCCTATCGCGACGCGCTGGCCGCCGTGCGCAAGGCGGTGGGCGACGAGCTGCTGGTGCAGGTGACCAGCGAGGCCGCCGGCGTCTACCGCGCCGCCGAGCAAATGGCGATGGTGCGCGAACTGGCGCCCGAGGCCGTCTCCGTCGGCCTGCGCGAGATCGCCGTGCCCGAGATCCCGGAAAGCGAACTGGCGGCCTTCCTGGCATGGCTGGCCGAGCGCCGCGTGCTGACCCAGATCATCCTGTACGACGAGGCCGACGTGCGCCGCTGGCAGGCGCTGCGCCAGCGCGGACTGGCGCCGGCCGGCGCCTGGTCGGTGCTGTTCGTGCTGGGCCGCTACAGCGCGGGACAGACCTCGTCCGCCCACGACCTGCTGCCCTTCCTGGCCGCCAGCGACCATGCGCTGCCCTGGGCCGTCTGCGCCTTCGGACCGGAAGAAAACGCCTGCGTCACGACCGCGGCGGCCTTCGGCGGCCACATGCGCGTAGGCTTCGAGAACAACCTGAAGCTGCGCGACGGCGCCATCGCGCCGGACAACGCCGCGCTGGTGCGGCAGGCGGCCGAAGGCGCGCGCGCCCTGGGCCGTCCGCTGGCCAACGCGGCCGACGCGCGCCGGATCTACGGCGCCATCGCCTGATCAAGCGCCGGCGCGGCGAGGCCGGATCGCGGTTTCGCCGTGCCGCAACATTGACGGCCTGAAAAAGCTTCTGCCCAAAACTTCGACATCCGCACGTTCAACGTCCTCTGGCTCCACCCGCTTTTCACCGGTATCCCGGGCAGTTGATGGCGTCCACTGCCATGCCGGCAACAACGATCGCCCCAGGAAGGAACCGCGATGACCGTCTGCGTTACTCAAAGTTCAACGGCGCCCGTCATCCGGCTTGCCGCGAACACTCGAACGCGCCATCGCGCGCATGGAGAACGGGCATGACCCTGACGGCCGACGCGTCTGCCTTGAGCTACTGGTACACGCTCGCCCGCGCCTGCGACGAGGGCGATGGCGCGAAGCACATCGGCATTGGCGCGAACGGCCTGCCATGCCTGGCCCCCAGCCCGCCCCCCAGGGTGGACAAGCATGCCAATGCGGGTGCCGTGACTCCATATCAGCAGTTCCTGACGCTGATCACGGGCGCTTCGCACGGCGTGGCCAGACTGATGTTGGAACGCGACATCGACCCGGAAGAAAAGCTGGCGCCCAGCCTGCGCCTGTCCACGGTGAAAACCTGCCTGCAGCATGCGGGATTCTGGGAGGGTCATCGGCTGCCAGACGACTGGCCGGCGCTGCCGGACTCGCTGCAGGGCGCGCGCGTGTTGCCGGATCGCGAGTCGAATCTTCCCCAGGCCTTCGATCAGATCCAGGCCGCGGTGCAAAAGAGAATCTCCGAAGCCTATGCGCGGTTGCCCGCCGGCGCCGGCACGCCGGCGAAGCTGGCGGCGATCATGCAGCTGCTCTGCGACGCCAGCGCGTTGCGCGAGAGGCTCGGCAAGGAATATGTCGATGCGATCCGCAACCTGCTGAGCCTGGAGGCCGCACAGCTACGCTTTGCCTCGGCCCTGCGCGACAGCGGATTTCCCTGCTTCGCGCAGATGCGCAATCCGCTGCGCGACGGCTACCGCCTGTTGATGGACGGCGACGATGCCGACTTCTGCAATCCCGCCCTGTACGAAGATGAGAGAGGCTACATGGCCGCGATGATGACCGCATTCACCAATATGCTGGGCGTGGTCAGGGAAAATCGACGGCTGGATGGCGCTCTCTTCGAGCAATACCACCGTTGGGCGGTGGAAGGCGTGAAGCACGACAATGGAACGGACCTTCCCCGGAACTATCGCGACAACGCATGGGTCACGTATGGCGCGGACTTCGGTGATGGCGATCTTGGCGTGAACCGCAAGCTCGAGTGGTTTGAGCGTCGGGAAAAATACTCGCCCCGTCAGCTATGGAGCGAGCTGAAAGGCGCCGGCGGCCATATGCGCGTGCACGCGTTCCCTCGGTCAGAGGAACAGTGCCGCGCGAAGGCCGACCAGATCATCAACGCACACTACGAGCGGATGGCGCTGTTGCAAGACACGCCGGGCCACGAACGCGAGGCCCTTGTGCTGGCATCGATCGCCGAATGCTGCCAGACCCTGGAGCAACACCACCTGTTCCCGGATGGGAACATACGCACCATTGCATTCCTGGTCCTGAATCACATGCTGCTCGAAGAGAACATGCTGCCCGTGACGCCGCATGATCCCAACCGGCTCGACGATCGCACCGGCGCGGAAATGGTCGAGCTGATCCGGCAGTGGCAGAACCGCTTCAAGGCATTGCAGGCAACCGACGCGCAATAGCCGGCAACGGCATCAGCGCGCCGCCAGGAACTGCCGCATGCGCTGCAATTCCTCGTCCAGCGCGCCCCGGAAGTCCGCGCCCCTGGGCGCCGCGCCGGCCACGTAGCCGAACGCCGGCTCCACGCTGCCGTCGCGCGCCGGCAGATTGGCCCAGCCGATCACGCGGCCCTGCCAGAGCATCGGCAGCGCGTAGTAGCCGAACTGACGCCGGGCCGGCGGCGTGTAGGCCTCGAACTTGTACGTCCAGTCCCAGAACAGCGTGAAGCGGCGCCGGTCCCAGACCACGGGATCGAAGGGAGCCAGGAGCCGCAGCCGCTCGTCGAACGCGTAGCGGCGCGAGCGCGGGTTCTCGTCGGCGGGCCAGTACCAGACGGTGCCGTCGATGCGGCAGCTCGCCAGCTGTTCGCGCGCGCGCCGCAACGCCGCCTGGATCGGCGCCGCCATGTGCGGCGCGCCATAGCCGAGCAGGCGCGCCAGATAAGTCAGGCTGGCCGCCGGCAAGGGCGCGTACTTGCGCACGACCAGATCGATCAGGGCCTGCGCGCGCCGGGCGCTGGCGGCCGGGCCGCCCTCGGCCGGCGGATGCGCCACCGCCTCGTAGACGCGCGTGCCGCTATCGCGCCGCTTCACCCGCAACAAGCCGCGATAGTGCATGTCGTCGAGCAGCTGCGTGCTGGCGTTGCTCGAGCCGCCCCAGTAGTTCTTCACGCGCCCATGCGCGAAGTGCTGATCGACCTCGCGCGGATGCACCGCGCCGCGCGCCCGCACGAAGTCCAGAACGTCGGCCGCCTTGCGCCGCGTCTCGGCGCTCCAGGCCTTGCGCGCCTGGCGCGGATGCATCAGGGCCAGGTGCTCGCGCGGCAGGAAACCGTAGTTGACCAGGCAGTCCTCATCGATCGCCAGGCGCGCGTAGCGGCTTTCCAGATCGCCGGCGCGGTAGTCCTTGACGCGGTGGCGCAGCGTCAGGTCCTGCGCCCGCGCCGGGGCGCGGATCGGATCGGCCTGCACGAAGCCCAGGCGGCGGATCGCCGCCGGCAGCGTGGTCGGGGTGAACAGGCTGCGGGCGACGGCGTAGCGGCGCAGGTCTTCGAGGCTGGGGTCCATGGTCAGATTCCGCCGCTCACGTCGAGGATGGCGCCGTTGGCGTAGGTCGCTTCGTCCGAGCAGAGCCACAGCACCGCGGCGGCGATTTCCTCGACGCGTCCACCCCGACCCATCGGCACGCGCGCGGCCACGCGGTCGACGCGGTCCGGCTCGCCGCCGCTGGCGTGGATCTCCGTGTATATAGACCCGGGGCGCACGGCGTTGACGCGTATGCCCTCGGCGCCAACCTCCTTGGCCAGCCCGATGGTCATGGTGTCGAGCGCGCCCTTGGACGCCGCATAGTCCACGTATTCACCAGGAGAACCCAGGCGCGCGGCGGCCGAGGACACATTGACGATGACGCCGCCCGCGCCGCCGTGCCGCGTGGACATCCGGCGCACCGCCTCGCGGGCGCACAGGAAGGGGCCGACCACATTGGCCTGCATGATGCGCTGCAGCCGCGCGGCGTCCATCTGCTCCACCCGCATCTGGGTCTCCAGGATGCCGGCGTTGTTCACCAGCGCGGCGACCGGTCCCAGCTCGCGGTCTGTGGCGCTGAACAGGGCCAGGATGCCGGCTTCGGTCGACACATCCGCGCCCACGGCGACGGCGGTGCCGCCCTGCGCACGGATCGCGTCGACCACCGCCTGCGCGCGATCGGCGCGCGACTTGTAGTTCACGCACACGGCGTAACCACGCGTGGCCGCGAGCGCGGCGACGGCGGCGCCGATGCCCCGGCTGGCGCCGGTCACGATCATGACTTGCTTCATTGCTGTGTTTCCTGCCCGTGGGAATGAGTAGGGATGGAAGAACCGTGCAGGGTTGATAATAGCCATCCATTCAAGCAGCGGAAAGAAAAGCCATATGGGCAGCATGATCATTGCGGGCGTTCTTATCGGCCTGATCGCCACGGCCTTGTCGGATCTTTGGGCAGTGTTCCTCGAAAAGGCATTCAAGGTGCCGAACTACGGCTTCGACGTCGTCGGCCGCTGGATCGGCCACATGGCGCACGGGCAGTTCCTGCACAAGCCGATCTTCGCCTCGCCGCCGATTCCCGGCGAGAAGATCATCGGCTGGATCGCGCACTACGCGCTGGGCGCTGCGTTCGGCTTCCTGCCCATCCTGCTCGGCGGCGGCGCGGGCTGGGCTGCCGATCCGACGTTGCTGGCCGCGATCGGAGCGGGCCTGCTCACGCTCGCGGTGCCCTTCTTCATCGTGGTTCCCGCGTTCGGCATGGGCGTGCTCTGTGCGCGCGCGCCGGATCCCTGGGCGGCGCGCCGCCAGGGCGTCATCGCGCACCTGTACTACGGCGTCGCGCTGTACATCGCCGCGGTACTCGTGGCGATGCTGATGCGCTAGGCAACTCTCGACGTGAACGCGCCCTGGGCCGCCGCCCTGGCGTGCCTGGATCTGCACGCGGCGGCCTTGAGCAGGCGCTGAAATGTCGGGCATTGCGCGTGGTTGGCGGCCGGACATTCGGCGGCATGACGCAGCCCCTGGCTCATCGCGCGCAGGCGCTTGATGGTCGCGTCGATCTGGTTCGCCTTGGCCAGCAACACCTGTCTGTCCACCCGAGGACTCCCGTCGACTGGCAGCATGGCGCTGATCTCGTCCAGCGACAGCCCTCCGGCCTGCCCCAGCGCAATCAAGGCCAGCTGATCCAGCACGTCGGGCGCGAAACGCCGTCGCTCGCCCGCCTGGCTGACCGCCGTGATCAGGCCTTTCTTCTCGTAGAACCGCAAGGTGGAGGCGGGCAGGCCCGTGCGCCGGGCAACGTCCGAGATATCCATGAGGCGTCGCTTGACTTAAAGTTGACTTCAACTTCTATCATGCCTGCGCATTCGGATCTCCGCAATCGAAAGGAAGGGAAATGATATCGACGGACGCAACGGCAAGGCAGGCCCGGACAGGGACCGGCGCGGCGCGGGCCATCCCGCTATCGGTCCATCTGCTTGCCCTCAGCCTGTTTGCAATGGGCAGCGCCGAGTTTCTGATGGGAGGCATACTCCCGATGATCGCGGCCGATCTGCGCATCACGCTGCCGGCCGCGGGCGCATTGATCTCAGCGTTCGCGGTGGGCGCGCTGATTGGCGGGCCTGCATTTGCCATTCTGGCGCTGCGCTGGCCCGGCCGCCGCACCCTGTTCCTCAGCCAGATGGCCTTCATGGCCGCGACGGTAGTCAGCCTGCTTGCGCAAGGCTATTGGTCCATCCTGACCGCGCGTTTCGCGATGGGCCTGGCCTATGCCTGCTTCTGGGCGGTCGCGGCGGCAATGGCCGTGCAGCTCTCGCCGCCCGATCGGCGCGCCAAGGCGCTTGCCATCGTCGTAAGCGGCTTGACCGCCGCGATGGTCATCGGCGGACCCGTCGGCACATTCATCAGCGATGCGGCCGGCTGGCGCGGCGGCTTCTGGGCGGTGGTGGCGGTGACGGCGATATCCGCGATGGCCGGCCTGGCGGCGCTGCCGGCAAAGACGCCCGGCCAGGCTGCCGTGCCGGACCTGGGCACGGAACTGCGTGCCATGAAGCGTCCCGCTCTTTGGGTGGCCTATGCCACGACCATGGTCACCACGGCGGCCTACATGGGAACGTTCGGCTACCTGGGCGCCCTGCTGCTGGACGTGAGCGGTGTCGCCGCCGCCTGGCTGCCCGCCGTGCTGACCCTGTTCGGGGTCGGCGCCTTCGTCGGACTGACGATTGGAGGCCGAACCGCCGATCACCACCCGTTCCGCACGCTCGTCACGGGAACCGTCGGCCTGATCCTCGCGTCCGCTGCCATGGCGCTGTTTGCCTCGCATCGGGAAACCGCCATCGCACTGGTATTCCTGCTCGGCCTGGCGGGCTTCCTGCTGAACCCGGCGGTCTGGGTTCGCGTCTACACCTTGGCGCCAGATGCGCCGATGCTCGCGGGAGCCACGAACTCATCCGCCTTTCAGGCCGGCCTGACGCTTGCGCCCCTGCTCGCGGGCCTGCCGCTCAGCCTGGGCCACGGCTTGCCCTCGGTGGGCTGGATCGGCGTGGCGCTGGGCGTGGCCGCGCTTGGCTTGGCAGTCCTGGACAGACGGTTGAGCGGCCAGGGAACTCGCAACAGGTCGCGATAGATCTGTCCGAGGGCCGCCGAACGACGCGTTGCATCGGGAAATCGGTCCAGGCATGCGACAGGCCGGGAAACAAGCGCGACCTGCCTGATACGGTTCTCAGCGCTGTTCCACCGGAACTGAACCCGCAATCGGCGGCGGGGCGGCAACGCTGTGCGCCTGCACGATGCCCGCCCCGACCAGGATCAACCCCACGCCCACCAGACGCCCCAGCGCGATGGGCTTGGGCGCCAATCCCATCAGACCAAAATGGTCGATCACCAGCGACGCCAGCATCTGCCCCGCATCACGCTGACGATGAAGCTGGCCGCGCCCAGCTTGGGCGTCAACACCAGCGCCGCCGTCAGATAGGCCACGCCGGCGACGCCGCCCAGCCAGAGCCAGGCCGGCCCCTGGACCGCCGCGCCGACCGTGGGCGCCGGCACGCGCATGACGAACAGCAGCGGCAGGACCACCACGATGCTGACGAGCAGCGACGTGAGTGTGGCCCATAGCGGATGACCCAGCATGCGTCCCAGGGCGGCATTGCTGCCGCCCTGGAAGGGCACGGCGGCGCCGGCCAGCAAGGCAACGGCCATGGATAAAAGACTGGAAAGAGACAAAGACCCGTTCATGGCAGGCGCTCCAATGAAATCAGCAAGGACTTCATCGTGATTCATTCGCATGCGGAATGGAAATTCTAATTCCGCACATATACTATTCGTCGTATGCATGATCTTCGCCGCATCGACCTCAACCTGCTGTTGACGCTCCAGGCGCTCCTGGCGGAAAAGCATGTCACCCGCGCCGCCTTGCGCCTGTACAAAAGCCAGCCGGCGGTGAGCCACGCGCTGGCGCAGCTGCGCGACATCTTCCAGGATCCGCTGCTGACCCGCCAGGGCGGCGGCATGGCCCTGACGCCGCGCGCGCGGGGGCTGCAGCAACCGCTGGAAGCGGCGCTCGGGCAACTCAACGCGCTGTTGCACAAGGGCGAATTCGACGCCTCGCGAGCCGTGCGCCGCTTTCGCGTGGCGCTGTCCGACTATGCGGCCCACCTGCTGCTGCCGCCGCTGCTGCGGCAACTGCGCGCCCAGGCGCCGGGGATAGACCTGGCCATCAGCCAGGCCAGCCGCGAGGCCATGCTGGCGCAACTGGCCGACGGGGAAATCGACCTGGCGCTGGGCGTCTTTCCGGACGCGCCCGGCGACATCAAGCGCGAGACGCTGTTCGAGGAACACTTCGTCAGCGTTGCCGACCGGCGATCGCTGCCCCCCAGGGGCGGCCTGCCGTTGCCGCAATGGCTGGAGCGCCCCCACGTATTGGTCGCGATGCGGCCCGACGCCGAAAACGAGATCGACGCCGCGCTGAAGGCGCAGGGCCTGCGCCGGCATGTCGCCCTGACGCTGCCGCACTGGAGCGCGTCGACGGAAGTGCTGGCCGGCACCGACCTGATCCTGACGGTTGCCAGCAGGGCCCTGGCGAACGTCGCCTCAGGCAAGGCCTTGAGACAGTTCAAGCCGCCCTTCGACCTGCCGCCATTCTCATTCCAGCAGGCATGGCACGGCAGGCGCGATTCCGATCCAGCGCTTTGCTGGCTGAGAAGCGTCGTGATCAGCTGCTGTTAGCGCGGATTGGCGCGGGCCAGCGCCGCCAGGAAACCAGGCGCGAACGAAAACAGGCGCCGCCCACGCGGGCGGCGCCTGTACTCACGGACGAACCGACGGATCCGTCTAGACGCGCTCGATCCTGGCCGGCAAGCCCTGCCGCACCGCCGCGCCCGATACCCAGTCGATCCACACATTGGCATGCGCCCCGCGCGTGGGATCGCCGAAGCCCAGGTCGTTCAGGTTCACGCCTGCGGCCAGCGCCGGATTGTGCGGCATGGCCTTGCCGTCGACCACGTGCTCGCGCGCGCCCAGCTCGGTATGCCCGTAGCCATGCTCGATGCCCACCGCGCCCGGCTGGATGCCGTCGCGCAGCAGCGCCAGCCCGATCACCGACCCGCCCGGCGTGACGATGCGGACCTTGTCACCGTTGCGCAGCCCCAGCCGCTCGCCATCCTGGCGGTTGATCGACACGGGGTTGTGCGGATGCACCTGGCGCAGCCGGTCCACGCCGATCGAGATCGAGCTCATCAGGTTGGACTTGAAGGAGCTGAGCAGGAAGGGCCAGTCCTGGCGCGGATATTCGGCGCGCACGTCGCGGCCGTCGGCCAGGCGCGCCGGATACCAGGTCGGGCAGCCGCTGTAGCGCTCGCCGGTCATGGCATGCCGAAAGCCCGCCAGCTCCTCGCTCCAGACCTGCAGCGGCTTGGCCCAGGCCTGGCGCGTCTGCCCGGCCTCGGTCCAGGCGTCCTGCATGCGGTCGAAGCGCCCGCCCCGGCTCATCAGCATCGCCACCTGGCGCCACTCGCCCGGCTTGAGCTTGGCCTGCAGCAGCGCGGCGTAGCGGTCCACGCCAGTCAGCGCCATGTCGTCGTCGCTGGCCTCTGGCACGGGCTTGCCGGCGGCGTAGGCGATGTTGGCCATGCCGCGCAGGAAGAAGTCCTCGGGTGTGTCCAGCGCGTACTTGGCGCCGTCCTTGTCCGTGATGGCGCCGGCGCCGAAGCCCGGCATGCCCAGGCGCTTGGCGCAGGCGATCAGGAAGGTTTCCAGGCACACCGGCTCGTCCGTGGCGGTGCGTGCCACGCGCGGCTGCACGGCGGGCCAGCGCACGGTGGAGGCCTTGGCGATCACGTCCGCCCAGGGCGCGGACATGCCCCAGCTTTCATAGGTCACAGTGTCCGGCACGATGTAGTCGGCCAGCGCGCTGGTCTCGTTGATGAACGGATTGATCGAGACGGCCAGCGGCAGCGCGCGCGGATCCTTGAGCTTGTCGGCCAGGGCCTGGCGAAAGCCCGCGATGCCGTAGACCGGATTGCTCATGTGGTTGAACCAGACCTTGGCGCGGTACGGGTAGCCCGCCAGCGCCGAGGCCAGCATTTCCGAGCTGAGTCCGCCGGTGGCCGGATACCAGGGCGCGGCGGCCGGATAGGCCGGCTGGCCCGCCGCCTTCTTGCGCTTGAATTCGCTCGACTTCTCGTAGGGGAAGCGATTGCGCGACAGGCCCACGCCCTTGGGCGTGGCGCGGTTGGCGAAGCCGGCGATGTTGTAGCGTGGGCCCGCGCCATAGGGCGGAAACGGACCGGCGTCCAGCACCAGCCCGCCCTCCACGTTCAGGTTGCCGACCAGCGTGTTCAGCATGGCGATGGCATAGGCGGTGTAGAAGCCCGCGCCGCTCATCGTGCCGCCGTGGGCATCGGCCACGGCGCGCTTGCCGTAGCTGGTGAAGCGCCGGGCCAGTTCGGCGATCTTGTCCGCCGGCACGCCGCAGAGCGCGGCGTACTCATCCAGCGTCTTGCGGCGCGCTTCCTCGCGCAGCAGCCACAGGGCGCTGCGCACGGCCAGCGCGCCGGGCGCGCCGTCCAGGCCGGGCGTCGCCACGGCGTCCTCGACGTACAGCTGCGCCTCGGCCGCGACGGTGTGCGGCGCCAGCGTGCCGTCGGCCAGGCGCACCACGTACACGTCTTCCCATTTCTCGTCGGCGTCGGCCGGCTTGGCCCAGCCCAGGTCGGCGCCGCGCAGGAAGCTGCCCATGCGCGGATGACCGGGTTCGGCCACCACCAGATGGGTGGCGTTGGTCCAGGCCGCCTCGCCGGCCGCCTTCATGGCCTGCGGGCCGGGCTGGGCCAGCGCGCGCGCGTCGTGGCGCTCGTTATCCAGGATCCAACGGATCAGGCCCATCGCCAGCGCCAGGTCGCTGGCCGGGTTGACCGGCACCCATTCATTGCCCGAACCGGCCGACAGGCTGGACGAGGCCGGCAGCACGGGCGACACCACCACATACTGGAAGCCCTCTTCCTGCGGCCGCGTGCGCGCCTCGGCCAGCTGCCGCGCCTGGCGCTGGAACGGGTTGCCGGCCTGGGCCGGCGCCGCGCCGATGAACAGGCCGAAGCGCGCGTTGTCCCAATCCGGCTTGCCGTGCGGCATGCCTTTCAGGTCGCCCAGCGCGGCGCCCGCGCCCACGCGGAAGCTCTGTCCGCAGTATGAACCGTGGTTGCCGAAATTGACCGTGCCGAAGGACTGGCCCGCGAAGCGCTGGATCAGCGGCGTGCGGCCCTCGTTCGACGCGTCGGTGAACAGGAACTGGTTGACCTTGGCGCCGTACTCCGGGTTGGCCGGATCCAGCGGCGTCTCGCGGTCGTAGATCGCGCGCAGGCCGTCCACATGGCCCTCGCCGAACAGGTCGCCGCCCTCGCACACTTCCTGCACCAGCTGTTCGAAGGAAATGGTCTGCCACTTGCCGGCGCCGCGCGGACCGACGCGCTTGAGCGGCTGCAGCACGCGATACGGGCTGTGCAGCTGCTCCAGCATGGCCGAGCCGCGCGCACAGGACGTGGCGCGGCCTTCCAGGCCGTTGTCGCCGCCCAGCTGCGCGTAGACTTCACGCACCGGCGTCTCCATGGCGGCCGGGCGCGTAGTGGCCAGCGGATGATACGGATTGCCGGCCACGCGCAGGATGCGGTTTTCCTTGACGTCCACGCGCAGGCGTACGCCGCACTGCGTCCAGCAGCCCAGGCAGCTCGACGGGCTGACCGTCTGTCCCGGCTGGGCGCTCAGCACGCCGGAGACCGGATCGATGCGGAACTCGGGCGTCAACGAATTGCCTCGCACCGCATGCGCCGTGGGCGCGCCGGCCGTGCCTTGCGCCAGGCCCTTGACGGCCTTGACCACGGTCTCGCCGTAGCCGGCGGCGAACGCGGCCATGCCGCCCGCCACCACGCCGCCGCGCAGCATCAGCTTGCGCCGGGCTTCGTCGCGCGGCTGTTCCGGCGCCGCGTCCTGTCTTGATTCCTGCGCCGATTGCCGCGCGTCCCGCGCCATGCCGGGCGTGCCGGTCTTGTCGTCTTCGTGTTGCTTGTCCATAGCTACTCTTTCCTCAATCCTTTCTGCCGCCGGCTCAGGCCGACACGCCGCGGTCACGGGCCGGGAACAGGTCCAGCGCGTAAGTCACCGCCGCGACCAGCGCCACGCACAGACCCAGCACGCCCGCCATGCCCAGCAGCCCGTCGCTGCCCCAGGGCATGTCGTACAGGTACAGGCCGGCGCCATACTTCGGCACGCCCTGCACGCTCATGAACACCACCCAGCGGAAGATCCAGGCCGCCGCCAGCATGGTCAGCGCCAGCGCGCCCGAGGCCAGCGGCGTGGCCAGCGCGCGGGCCGGCTTCTGCAGCAGGCCGACGATGCAGAAGCCCGTGGCGACCGCGCCGGCCAGGCTGATGCGCCAGATCGGGAATTCGCGGAACAGGCGCAGCGCGGCCTCGAACGACGGGTCCACGCCCAGCAGGCCCAGCACGGCCCAGGCCCCCGCGCCCAGCGCCATCAGCACCACCGCGCTCAGGCTGAGCTGGCGCAGCATGTCCACCGGCAGCGCCTTGAGCCCGCCGGGCAGCCAGCGCGCCACCAGGAACATGGCGCCCAGCGCGCCCAGCCAGGCGGTCAGCGCGAAGTTCACCGGCAGGAACACCGTGTGCCACAGCGGCCGCGAGCGCAGCACCATGACCTCGGCGCCGGTGTAGACCAGGATGGACACGGCCGACAGGGCCAGCGCCACGCCCAGCAGGCGCATCAGGCCCGTGCGGCCCCACCACCAGGCCGCGCCGAACAGCACGGCCAGCCCCACGAAGCAGGGCAGCAGCAAGGCGCCCAGCCACATCCACGACCAGGGCGTGGCATGCGCGTAGAAATGCCAGAAGCGGCCCGGCTGGTGCAGGTCGGCCAGCAGCGAGATGGGCGCGGCGATGGCGCTGACCAGCAGCACCGCCACCGCCGACGGCAACAGCCGCCGCGCCGGCGAGCCGGGCCGGCCAAAGGCCGCGAAGGCCGCCGTCAGCGCCGTCGTGGCGCTGATGCCGACCAGGAAGAAATACTGCACGGCCCAGGGCAGCCAGGCGGCGTCGTAGACCGGCGTGAGCAATTCAGAAATCTGCATGAAAATCCCCTTCCCGTCTCAATGTCCGCCGGCCAGCCGCACGCCGCCCTGGCCGTCCACCTGATGCACGAACGCGTCGGGCAATCCGATGTAATAGACGTGCGGATCGGTCTTCATCTCGGGCTTGAGCACCTTGATGTCGGCCTTGTTCTCGGCCATCAGGCGCGAGATCGCGCTGTCCGGATCGTTCAGGTCGCCGATGATGCGCGCGCCGCCCACGCAACTTTCCACGCAGGCCGGCAGCAGGCCGACCTCGAGCCGGTGCTCGCAGAACGTGCACTTGTCGGCGGTCTGGGTCTCGTGGTTGATGAAGCGCGCGTCATACGGACAGGCCTGCACGCAGTAGGCGCAACCCACGCAGCGTTCGTTGTCGACCAGCACGATGCCGTCCTCGCGCTGGAAGGTGGCCTGCACCGGACAGACCGGCACGCAGGGCGGGTTGTCGCAGTGGTTGCACAGGCGCGGCAGCATGACCATGGCGGCCTGGCCCTGGTCGGGCACGACCTCGTACTGCAGCACGGTGGTGCGGAACTGCCCCACTGGCGGCTGGTTCTCCAGCGAACAGCTGACCGTACAGGACTGGCAGCCGATGCACTTGCGCATGTCCACCAGCATGCCGTAGCGCTTGCCAGCCATGCCCGGCCGCCGTGGCGGCTGGCCGTTGATGCCGGGCATGGCCTCGGCGTGTATCGGTATGACGGTGGCCGCGGCCCCCAGCCCGAGCAATCCCTTCAGGAAGCCTCGCTTGCCCGGGAGAGGGGTTTCCGGGGGGCTTGGGGGGGTACGCATATGCTTCTCCGTGCTTTCAGCTAGTTGTTGGAATTAACTTATCACCCGGAGTTATATAGAGCGTTGACCTGGATCAATTAGGGGACGGAATAGTGGGAAAATCGCGGTCCGGCCGCGCCTGGACGCACATGGACGCGCGCGAATGCCCGGCGGCGGGCGACGGATGACGTCTGACGGCCACAGGCGACAGACGGCGGCGGGCGGCGGCATCCGCCGGCCGGAAAGGCAACGGGCGTGGGCGCTCAGCCCTGCCCGGCGGGCAGGCTCAAGCCAGACCGCCAGGCGGCCAGCTTCTGTTCATAGCTGATGGCGGCATGCGCCGGGCTGGTCGACGGCAGGTCCAGGCAGACGAGCGGGTCGGCCAGCGCAGCCGGCAGCGACGGCAGCACCTGGCGCCGGAACAGGCTGGCGGCCTTGCCGCCGTTCAGGCAAACGCGGCGCAGCCGCGGATGCGCGCGCAGGAAGCCGGCGAAGTCGTTGGGCACCGCATTGCGGATGTCGGCGTCCAGGCTGCCTTCGCGCTCGCACCCTTGCAGCACGTCCCACAAGGCCACGCCGGCCTGCGTCAAGCGCTCCAGCCGCAAGGCATAGTCCAGCGCCGGATCGAAACCCAGGATCTCGGCCGCGATCGGCCAGAAGGCGTTGCGCGGATGCGCATAGTAGCGGCCCTGGCGCAGCGAGATGGCGCCGGGCATGGAGCCCAGCACCAGCACCCGGGCCTGCGGCGTCGTCACCGGGGCGAAGCCCTGCAGGACCGGCGCGTCCGCCGGCGCCGCCCCGTCCCGCGCGTGGCGCGCGGCCTGGCTGGCGGGCCGCCCGGCGGCAGGAGCGCTGTCTGTCTTTTTCATGCCGCAAGGATAGCGCGCCGTTCGCGGACGTCGATTGCCGGACGGCGCAAGCCCGATGCGCGATGCCGGCCCGTGATCGTCCGATGGATGGAACGGTGCTTGCCAGCGGCGGCACTACCGCTATGGCCGGGCCGCCCTTATCTTCTTACTCATGACGAACGGCCCCGCAGGGGCCGCGCAACAGGAACTGACGCCATGAAGAAGATCCTCGGCCTGCACGCCAGCCCCCGTCCCCACTGGGTGGGCGACGGCTTTCCGGTGCGCTCGCTGTTCTCGTACAACGACAGGGACAAGGACACCAGCCCCTTCCTGCTGCTGGACTACGCCGGCCCGGCGCATTTCGAGCCGGCCGGGCGTCCGCGCGGCGTGGGCCAGCACCCGCATCGCGGCTTCGAGACCGTGACCATCGTCTACAGCGGCGAGGTCGCGCACCGCGACTCCGCCGGCAATGGCGGCGTCATCGGTCCCGGCGACGTGCAGTGGATGACGGCGGCCTCGGGCATCGTGCACGAGGAATTCCATTCCGACGCGTTCACCCGCCAGGGCGGCGAGCTGGAAATGGTGCAGCTGTGGGTCAACCTGCCCGCCAAGGACAAGATGGGGCCGGCCGGCTACCAGGGCATCCAGGCCGCCGACATCCCGTCCGTGGATCTGCCCGACGGCGCCGGCACGCTGCGCGTGATCGCCGGCAGCTATGCGGGCCACGCGGGGCCGGCGCGCACCCATACGCCGATGGATGTCTGGGACGTGCGGTTGGCGGCCGGCAAGTCGGCGCGCTTTCCGATCGCATCGGGCCGCAACAGCATGCTGGTGGCGCTGCGCGGCACGCTGTTGGTGAACGGCGAGTCGGTGGCGCGCGATGCGCAGCTGGCGCTGTTCTCGCGGGACGGCGAGGACATTACGGTCGAAGCCAACAACGACGCCGTCTTCCTGGTGCTGTCGGGCGAGCCGATCGACGAGCCTGTGGTGGGTTACGGCCCGTTCGTGATGAACACGCAGGCGGAAATCGTGCAGGCCTTCGCCGATTTCAGGTAGACGGCCACCCCCGAGGCGCTCACGCGCCTCCCACTCATGGGGGCGCCGCTGCGGACCGGCAAAGCCGGCTCCGCGCGGCCCCGGTCACAGCGTTCTTGCAGTGGTCGGCGATGCCAGACTTGCAGCCTCTCTTGCTGGCGAGGATCCGCATCAACCCGGATACCGTACTTCCAGGATATCCAGTTCCTCGATGCCGCCCGGCGTGCGCAGCACCACGGTGTCGCCTTCCCTGGCCTTGATCAGCGCGCGCGCCACGGGCGAGATCCAGCTGATCTTGCCGGCCAGCGGCTCGGCCTCGTCCACGCCGACGATGGTGACGGTGTGGTCCTCGCCGGCCTTGTCCGAGTACAGCACGGTGGCGCCGAAAAAGACCTGGTCGCGGTTGGGCTGGATGGCGGGATCGACCACTTCGGCGATGTCCAGGCGCTTGGTCAGGAAGCGCATGCGGCGGTCGATCTCGCGCAGACGTTTCTTGCCGTAGAGATAATCGCCGTTCTCGGAACGGTCGCCATTGGACGCCGCCCAGGACACCACCTGCACCACCGAGGGCCGCTCCACGTTCATCAGGTGCGCGAGTTCGCCGCGCAGCCGCTCGTAGCCTTCGGGCGTCATGTAATTCTTGGTGCCCGCCGGCAGGGCCTGGGCCTGTGGCAGGTCATCGTCGTCATCGTTGTCGGATTCTTTGACAAAGGCTTTGTTCATGGCGGCGGCGCCGCGTGGGCGCGATCAGGATCAATGGCGTGGCGGAGCGGACGCGGGGCGTCCGCTAGAACCAGTCGTGCCAGACTGGCTTCAGGTCCGGCGGCAGCGCGGGCAGGCGCCCGAGATCCATCCGGCTTTCCGTGGGGCTGTGGAAGTCCGAGCCGCGCGAGGCCAGGAAGCCGTAGCGACGCGCCACGTCGGCGTACTTGCGGGCCTCGTCGGCCGTATGGCTGCCGGTGTTCACTTCGATGCCCTCGCCGCCCAGCTCGATGAACTCATCGAACAGCGCGGCGAATTGCAGCGGCGTGTACTTGTAGCGGCCCGGGTGCGCGATGACGGCGCGCCCGCCGGCGCCGCGTATCCAGCCCACGGCCTCGGCCAGCGTGGCCCATTGCATCGGCACGTGGCCGGCGCAATCGTCGCCCAGATACTTGTTGAAGACGGTCTGCACATCCGGGCAATAGCCGGCCTCGACCAGGTAGCGGGCGAAGTGGGTGCGGCTGATCAGCTCGGGATTGCCGGCGAAGGGCAGCGCGCCCTCGTAGGCGCCGGGCATGCCCATGCCAGCCAGCCGCTCGCCGATGCGCTTGGCGCGCTCGGCGCGGCCGGCGCGGGTCTTGCGCAGGCCCTCGGCCAGCGCCACGTTGGACGGGTCGAACCGCAGGCCCACGACATGCACCGTCAGGCCGGCCCAGGTGACAGAGATCTCGACCCCGGTGGCGAAGCGCATGCCCAGTTCCCGGGCGGCCCCGGCGGCCTCGGCCAGTCCGCCGATCTCGTCGTGATCGGTCAGGGCCCAGACATCCACGCCGTTGGCATGCGCCCGCGCCGCCACCTCGCGCGGCGCGAGCGCGCCGTCCGAAACGGTGGAATGGCAATGCAGGTCGATGTTCAGAATGGGCGAGGTCATGGGCCTATTGTAGAGAAGCGGGAAATTGCTGCACAGCGCCGCGACCGCGCCACTGCCCGCCCCACGGGGCCGGCCGGCGTCCCCGTTTCCCCGCCAGCAGCGTCAGTCCAGCAGGAAGGCGGCCACAGGCTCTATCTGCGCGTCCGACATCAGCGTGGGCGCATGGCCCACGCCCGGTATCACGACCGCGCGCGCCCGCGGATTGCGCTGAAGCATTTCGTCCACGGTGACGGTTGTCAGCAAATCGGACTGTTCGCCGCGCACGATCAGCACCGGG
This sequence comes from Achromobacter sp. 413638, assembly GCF_043119405.1. Lineage (NCBI taxonomy): Bacteria > Pseudomonadati > Pseudomonadota > Betaproteobacteria > Burkholderiales > Alcaligenaceae > Achromobacter > Achromobacter sp. 413638. Next base: position 36,521 of record NZ_JBICCO010000009.1, on the reverse strand, counting down.
CAATCCGTGCCCACATAGCATTGCCACAACAGCTGCTCCCCCGCCGCCAGTTCCTGCGGGGTCTGCGCGGCCAGCGGCTGCGCCAGCGCCAGGTCGTAATGCTTGACCCAGCGCCCGTCCTGCTCGGGATAGACGTAGCGGGCCAGCTGCGCCCATTGCTCGTCGCTGTGCGGCCCGAACGGCAGCGAATCGGCGCGCATCGCCGCGACCGCCTGCTCGAAGGAATCGAACTCGCGCGGCATGCCCACGTACTGGCCGATGCGGGCCAGCGCGCCCAGCTCCAGCCGGGGGCCGACGTCGTTCAGCACCATGCGATCGAAATGCAGCCCTTCCTGCGCCGGCGGCATGCCCGGATGCGGTCGCATGGCCGCCGCGGCCCGCGAAAACGCCGCCGAGCCCGACAGCGCCATGCCGATCAAGCCGCCCATCGACGTGCCGACCCACGCCAGCCGCGCCGGCTTCAGGCGCGCGATCAGCGTGACCATGTCCGCCGCGTACTGCGGCACGGTGTAGAACGCGGGATTGGCCAGCCAGTCGGAACGGCCGCGTCCGACCACGTCGGGGCAGACCACGCGATAACGCCCGGCCAGCCGTCGCGCCAGCGCGTCGAAATCGCGGCCGGTGCGCGTCAGGCCGTGCACGCAGACCAATACCTGGTCGTTGGCCGGATCGCCCCATTCCCAGTAGGCCATGCGGTGCAGGCCGGCCGGACTGGCGCAGGTGACATATTCCAGGCAGGGTTCCAGGCTGGCTTGCCGCATCGAGACGCTCCAAATCGCGAAGATGGCCGGTATCTTATCGGATGCGCCGCAGGCGCGCGCGGCCCGCCCGCCCCTTTTTCCCGACGCGGCGTCAGGGACTTTCAGATTCCTGTGAGGCTTGTGTTGCAGGATATAGTGGTTAAGATTGGTTCAGCCTATCGCCGCCATTCAATCATTGCATTGGATGCGCGCGCGCTTTGGGGCCAAAGTAGCCAGCTTCACGCCTTGCCAGATCAGTCATCCCCGAATTGATATGGAGTCCACATGGAGCAAAGCAGTCCCTCCTCCGTCGATCACGATCGTCATGCTTCCCCGCCGGGAGCCGCCCAGCATGCCTCCCCGCCTCCCGAACCGCCCCGCGTGCTGCAGGACCTGCTGGCCCGCGCCGACGTGCAGCTCAACGGCTCGCGTCCCTGGGACATCCAGGTACATGACAAGCACATGTACGAACGCGTCTTCACCAGCTGGTCGCTGGGCCTGGGCGAGTCCTACATGGACGGCGAGTGGGACTGCGACGCGCTTGACGAGCTGTTCACCCGCCTCCTGCGCGCCGACCTGGGATCGGCCGCCATGGGTATCGCGCGCGTCAAGCTGATCGCCGAGCATCTGCGCCACAAGCTGTTCAACCTGCAGTCCAAGAGTCGCGCCTTCGAAGTCGGCGAACAGCACTACGACGCCGGCAACGACGTGTTCGAAGCCATGCTCGACAGCCGCATGATCTATTCCTGCGCCTATTGGGAAAACGCCGCGACGCTGGAAGAAGCCCAGTACGCCAAGCTCGACATGATCTGCCGCAAGCTGCGTCTCAAGCCCGGCGAGACGCTGCTGGACATCGGCTGCGGCTGGGGCGGGCTGGCCAAGTTCGCCGCCGAGAACTACGGCGTGAAAGTCACCGGCGTGACCGTATCCAAGGAACAGCTGGCGCTGGCGCAGCAGCGCGTGCAGGGCCTGCCGGTGGAACTGCTGCTGCAGGACTACCGCGACCTGCAGGGCAGCTTCGACAAGGTCGTCTCGGTAGGCATGTTCGAGCACGTGGGTCCGAAGAACTACGACACCTACTTCACCAACGTGCAGCGGCTGATGGCCCCCGAAGGCATCTTCCTGCTGCACACCATCGGCATCGCCGCCACCAGCCAGAGCACCGATCCCTGGATCGACCGCTACGTGTTCCCCAACGGCAAGCTGCCCTCGGCGGTGGAAATATCCACCGCCGTCGAAGGCCGCTTCATCATCGAGGACTGGCACAACTTCGGCGCCGACTACGATCGCACGCTGATGGCCTGGTGGGACCGGTTCCAGCGCGCCTGGCCGCAGCTGGAGGCACGCTACGGCAAGCGCTTCTACCGCATGTGGCAGTACTACCTGATGTGCTGCGCCGGCTTCTTCCGCTCGCGCGAAGGCCAGCTCTGGCAGGTGATCCTGACCCATCCGCAACGCGGCGACACCTATCGTTCGCTGCGCTAGAGGGGGGAAGGCCCACCCCCGAGCGCTACGCGCCCCCCTCAAGGGGGCGCCGCTGCGGACCGGCAGAGCCGGATCCGCGGGCCCCGCTTGGAATGGCTACGGCCTACGTTTGGGATAGCTACCGTCAACACTTGCGGCGGCCGCCGCGCAGGATGCCGGGGACCTTACGAGCCCGCTGCATCCTCGCGGATCATGTCGGCCGCCCGCTCCGCGATCATGATGGTCGGCGAATTGGTGTTGCCCGAGGTGATCAGGGGCATGATCGAGGCGTCGGCGATGCGCAATCCTTCCAGCCCGTGCACGCGCAGGCGCGCGTCCACCACCGCGCCCTGGTCCGGTCGCCGGCCCATCGCGCAGGTGCCCACCGGATGGAAGATGGTGGTGCCGATCTTGCCGGCCGCCTGGCGCAGCTCGTCCTCGCTGCGGTAGGCCGGACCGGGCAGCCATTCCTCGGGCCGGTAGCGGCTCAACGCGGGCGAGGCCGCGATGCGCCGCGCCAGCCGTATCGAATCGGCCGCCACCTTCAGGTCTTCATCCGTGCTCAGGTAGTTGGGCCGGATCAGCGGCGCCGCCTGCGCATCGGCCCCCTGCGTGTGCACGCTGCCGCGCGACGTGGGCCGCAGGTTGCACACGCTGGCCGTGAAGGCGTCGAAGCTGTGCAACGGTTCGCCGAAAGCGCCCAGCGACAGCGGCTGCACGTGGAATTCCACGTTGGCGCGGGCCTGGCCTTCGTCCGAGCGGGCGAACAGGCCCAGCTGCGACGGCGCCATGCTCATCGGACCGCTGCGCTTGAGCAGGTATTCCAGGCCGATGCCGGCCTTGCCCCACCAGGTGGCGGCCAGCCGGTTCAGCGTCTTGACGCCCTGCACCTTGATGATGACGCGCAGTTGCAGATGATCCTGCAGGTTCTCGCCCACGCCGGGCAGCGCGTGGCGGATATCGATGCCGGCCTCGCGCAGGCGCGCCGGCTCGCCCACGCCGGACAGTTCCAACAGCTGGGGCGTATTGACCGCGCCGGCGGCCAGCACCACCTCGCGCCGCGCGCGCACGGTCTGCTCGCGGCCGTCGCGCAGCAGGCGCAGGCCGACACAGCGCATGCCCTCGAACAGCAGCTCGCGCGCATGGGCGCCGGTCAGCACCTGCAGATTGGCGCGCTGGCGCACCGGCCTCAGGAAGGCCTTGGAGGTGTTCCAGCGCCAGCCGCCGCGCTGGTTCACTTCGAAGTAGCCGCTGCCGAAGTTGTCGCCGCGATTGAAATCGTCCACCGGCGGGATGCCGGCCTGGTCCGCCGCCTGGGCGAAGGCTTCCAGGATGTCCCAGCGCAGCCGCTGCGACTCCACCCGCCACTCGCCGCCCGCGCCATGATGCTCGGACGCGCCGCGATGATGGTCCTCGCTGCGCTTGAACACGGGCAGCACCCGGTCCCAGCTCCAGGCTTCGTCACCGCTCAGCGCGGCCCACTGGTCGTAGTCCTCGCGCTGACCGCGCATGTAGATCATGCCGTTGATGGACGAGCAGCCGCCCAGCACGCGGCCGCGCGGATAGATCAGCGAGCGTCCGCCCAGGCCGGGCTCGCTGGCCGTGCGGTACATCCAGTCGGTGCGCGGATTGCCGATGCAATGCAGATAGCCGACGGGAATGTGGATCCAGTGGTAGTTGTCGCGCCCGCCGGCCTCCAGCAGCAGCACCCGCGTTGCCGGATCGCGGCTCAGCCGGTTGGCCAGCACGCAGCCGGCCGACCCCGCGCCCACGATGATGTAGTCGTATGTCTCCATATGCGCTTCTTATGGTTGTTGCCCCGGTTTTGCAGGCCGGGAAAACCGCCCGGGCCTTACCGTCCCGGGGGCGTCCGCTGTTTTGCCGTCACTTTCGCCCAGGCGTCCACGGCTGTCCAATGATTTGTTGAAAAGCGCTTCATAAGCATCTCTAATAAAGCTCAGCCCACTTTCCGGATCCGGCCATGGACCTGAAGCACATCCGCAGCTTTGCCGCCGTGGCGCGCGAAGGCAACCTGACGCGCGCCGCCGAGCACCTGCACCTGACCCAGCCCGCGCTCAGCCTGCAGCTCAAGAACTTCCAGGAATCGCTGGACCTGACGCTGTTCTCGCGCAGCGCGCAGGGTCTGTCGCCCAACGCCGACGGCCGCGCGCTGCTGCCGCCGGCGCTGCGCGTGCTGGACGCGCTGGACGATTTCCAGCGCGCCATCGCCACGCTGCGCGACACGCTGCAGGGCGAATTGAGGCTGGGCACCATCCTCGATCCGGAGTTCCTGCGCCTGGGCGCCGCCTTGCGGCACCTGATGGCGCGCTATCCCAAGCTGCGGCCCATGCTGCGCCACGGCATGTCCGGCTCGGCGGCGCGGCTGGTGCGCGCGGGCGAGCTGGACGCGGGATACTTCCTCGGCCCGCTGGACGCGCCGCGCGCCCAGCCGGCGCTGCACGCGCAGCCGCTGGCCGCTTTCTCCTACTACGTGGTCGCGCCCAAGGGCTGGGGTCAGATGGTCAGCGGCCGGGGCTGGAAGGAGATCGCCGCCCTGCCCTGGATCTGGACGCCGCCGGACTCGGTCCACCATCGCCTGCTGGCGCGCAAGTTCGCCGAGCTGGATGCCGTGCCCAACGCGGTGGCCGAGGTCGACCAGGAGGCATCCATGCTGGATCTGGTGCGCTCGGGCGTGGGCCTGTCGCTGGCGCGCGACTCGCTGGCCCTGCGCGAATCGCAGACGCACGGCCTGCTGCTGGTGCAGGGACTGGAGATCCGCACCGAGCTGTCCTTCGTCTGCCTGGCCTCGCGCAGCGGGGAACCGCTGGTGGCGGCCGCCTTCGACGCGGTGCGCGCGGCCTTCTCCTGATATGGCAGCCGCGCGTCTGCACGCAGCGGACAACGCGCGCGCTATCCGGACAGCCGACATGACGCCGCGTAAATAAACACGCAATACCGGCATTGCGCGGATAGCAGGCGCAGGTCCCGGCTATGTCCGCGCGCCCCCCCGGCCACACCATGCGTCTCAATGAAACCGCGGCGCCAGGCGCAAGCGCCCGCCGCGAACGAGGCCAACTCAAAAGGGGAAATCGCATGAAGGATCTGGAAGGCAAGGTCGCCATCGTCACCGGCGGCGCCACCCTGATCGGCGCGGGCGTGGTGCGCGCGCTGCGCGGCTACGGCGTACGCGTCGCCGTGCTGGACGTGGACGGCGCGGGCGGCGAGAAGGTCGCCGCCGCAGACCCGCAAGGCTGCCGCGCCTGGCAGGTCGACATCACCGACGACGCGCGACTGGAACAGTGCGTGGCCGAGGCCGCCAGGCACTTCGGCCGGCTGGACTTCCTGGTCAACCTGGCCGCCACCTACCTGGACGACGGCGCGGCATCGGGCCGCGCGGACTGGCTGCGCGCGCTGGACATCAACCTGGTCAGCGCGGTCATGGCCGCGCGCGCCGCGCGCCCCCACCTGGTGGCGGCCGGCGGCGGCGCCATCGTCAACTTCACCAGCATCTCGGCCAAGGCCGCGCAGACGGGCCGCTGGCTCTATCCGGTGTCCAAGGCCGCGCTGGTGCAGCTCACACGCAACATGGCGATGGACTTCGCCGGCGACCGCATCCGCGTCAATTCGGTGTCGCCAGGCTGGACCTGGTCGCGCGTGATGGACGAGATCACCGGCGGCGACCGCGCCAAGACCGACCGCGTGGCCGCCGACTACCACCTGCTCGGCCGCGTCGGCGATCCGCGCGAAGTCGCCGACGTGGTGGCCTTCCTGCTGTCGGGACACGCGTCCTTCGTCACCGGCGCCGACTACGCGGTCGACGGCGGCTATTCGGCCATGGGTCCCGAGCAGGCCAAGCCCGCCATTCCGCGCCTGGCCGAGTAAGGCCCGCGCCATCCTTCGCCGCAATCCGGACATTCCATTCAGGAGAACTTGATGACTCGAATCGCAATCGTGGGCGGCGGCCAGGCGGGCATGCCGCTGGCCCTGGGCCTGCTGGACAAAGGCTATGACGTCACCGTGGCCACCAACCGCAAGCCCGACGAGGTGCGCGCCGGCCAGGTCATGTCCAGCCAGTGCATCTTCGACCCGGCGCTGCGGATCGAGCGCGACCTGGGCATCGACGAATGGGGCGATGCCTGTCCGCCTGTCCAGGGCATCGGCTTCGCCGTGCCGCATCCCGAGCAGGCCGGCGCCAAGGCCATCGACTGGGCCGCGCCGCTGGACCGCCCGGCCCAGGCCGTGGACCAGCGCCTGAAGATGCCAGTGTGGCTGGAGCGCTTCGCCGCCCGCGGCGGCAATCTGCTGATCCAGGACGTGGGCGTGGCCGAGCTGGAAGCGCTGGCGCAAAGCCACGACCTGGTCATCCTGGCCGCCGGCAAGGGCGAGGTGGTCAAGCTGTTCGAGCGCGACGCCGCGCGCTCGCAGTTCGACAAGCCGCAACGCGCGCTGGCGCTGACCTATGTGCACGGCCTGGCGCCCACGCCAGACCATTCGCGCGTGTCCTTCAACCTGGTGCCCGGCGTCGGCGAGTACTTCGTGTTCCCCGCGCTGACGCTCAGCGGCCCCTGCGACATCATGGTGTTCGAGGGCGTGCCCGGCGGCCCGCTGGACTGCTGGCGCGACCTCAAATCGCCAGCCGAGCACCTGGCCGCGAGCAAGCGTTTCCTGGACACCTACCTGCCCTGGGAAGGCGCGCGCGCCGCCAAGGTGGAACTGACCGACGCCAAGGGCATCCTGGCCGGCGCCTTCGCGCCCACCATCCGCAAGCCGGTGATGACGCTGCCATCCGGCAAGCTGGTGTTCGGCCTGGGCGACGCGGTGGTGGTCAACGATCCGGTCACCGGCCAGGGTTCGAACAACGCCACCAAAGCGGCCAAGGTCTACCTGGACGCGATCCTGGCGCACGGCGACGCGCCTTACACGCGCGCATGGATGGAACAGACCTTCGAGCGCTATTGGGACTACGCCAAGTGGGTGGTGCAATGGACCAACTCGCTGCTGCTGCCGCCCCCGCCGCACATCCTGCAGGTGCTGGGCGCGGCGCAGCAGTCGCCGGGGCTGGCCGGCCTCATCGCCAACGGCTTCAATCATCCGCCCAGCTACTTCCCCTGGTGGAGCGACGCCGCCGAGGCCGGCGAGCTGCTCAAGCGCCACCAGGCCGTGGCGCGCGCCGCCTGACCGCCCGTGCATGAGGAACGCAGCATGAGCACGCTCCTGGCCGTCCGGCAATGCCATGAAGCCCCCGCCTGCTCCGCCTGGGGCAGCGTCGACCTGGCGCCCCGGGCGCTGCGCGACCTGCTGGGCAGCTACCCGACCGGCGTGGCCATCGTCACGACGCGCGCCGCCGACGGCCGCAACGTGGGGCTGACCATCAATTCCTTCGCCTCGCTGTCGCTGGATCCGCCGCTGGTGCTGTGGAGCCTGGTGAACCGCTCGCCCAACCTGGCGGTGTTCCGCGACAGCGCGCATTTCGCGATCAACATCCTGGCCAGCGGACATGAAGCATTGGCGCGGCGCTTCGCCGATCCGGCGGTGCCGGACAAGTTCGCCGACGTGACGGTGCGCGAGACGCCGGAGGGCGTGGCTGCCATCGACGGCGCGTTGGCCACCCTGGTCTGCGTCCACGACCACTGCCGCACGGTGGGCGACCATCTGCTGCTGGTCGGCCAGGTGGTGCGCGTGGCCAGCCAGCCCAGCGAACCGCTGGTGTTCCATGCCGGCCGCTTCACCTCGGTGCCGGCCCGCGCCCCGGCCGTCCCGCCATCCCAACCCGGAGATTCCCAGCCATGAGCGCCCCGGCCCTCCTGCCCGAACTGGCCCTGCGCATGGCGCGGGGCGCCGTCCGCGTGGTCGACCTGACCCAGACCCTGTCACCCTCGTTCCCGGCGCTGCAGCTGCCGCCGCAATTCGGTCAGGTGCAGGCCTTCAAGATCGAACGCATCTCGCACTACGACGAAGCCGGCCCCGGCTGGTACTGGAACAACTTCTCCTGTGGCGAGCACACCGGCACGCACTTCGACGCCCCGGTCCACTGGATCAGCGGCCGCGACCATCCCGCCAACAGCGTCGACACCATCGCGCCCGAGCACTTCATCGCGCCGGCCGTGGTGCTGGACGCCAGCGCCGAGGTCGCGCAGGACGAAGACTGGCTGCTGACCGTGGAATTCATCCAGGACTGGGAACGTCGCCACGGCCGCATCCCGCCGCGTGCCTGGGTGCTGCTGCGCAGCGACTGGTCGCGACGCGCGCAGGACCCGGCCGCCTTCCTCAACCTGCGCGAGGACGGCGCACACACGCCCGGTCCGACGCAGGAAGCCGTGCAATGGCTGATCCGCGAGCGCGACGCGCACGGCTTCGGCGTGGAGACCATCAACACCGATGCCGGTCAATCCTATGCCTGGCCGCTGCCCTATCCCTGCCACACGCTGATGCACGGCGCCAACCGCTACGGCCTGCAATGCCTGAAGAACCTGGATCAGCTGCCGCCGCAGGGCGCCATGATCCTGGCCGCGCCGCTGAAGATCGAGGGCGGCTCGGGCAGCCCCTTGCGCGTGCTGGCGCTGGTGGAGCAGGCATGAGCGCGCCAAGCGAAACCCAGGTGGTGTTCGTCGGCAGCGGCATCAATTCGCTGGTCGGCGCGGCGCTGCTGGCCGTGCGCGGCAAGCGCGTGCTGGTGCTGGAACGCAACGACCGGCTCGGCGGCTGCATCCGCACCGAGGAACTGTTCCCCGGCTACCGGCACGAGGTGTTCTCGTCCTGGCATCCGCTATTCGTCGGCAGCCCGGGCTATGCCGAACTCAAGTCCGAGCTGGAACAGGCCGGGCTGGAAGTGCTGTGCGGCGACTATTCGACCGGCCTGGTCGGCCCCGACGGCCGGGGCCTGGCGCTCAGGCAGGACATGGCCGACGCCGCCCGGCGGCTGGACGCGTTGTCGCCCGGCGACGGCCAGGCCCTGCAGGACATGGCCGCGCGCATGTTCGGCGAGGACGCCGCGCTGACCTTCGGCCTGCTGGGCAAGAACCCCTACAGCTGGGACCTGCTCAAGCTGCTGTACAGCGAATGGCGCAAGCGCGGCCTGGACGGCATGACCGCCTTCGCCGCCGGCGCGCTGGAGAATTTCCGCCGCTGGTCCGAGCGCACGCTGCGCTCGGACGCGGCGCGCGCGCTGATCGCGCCCTGGACCCTGCATTCCGGCCTGGGGCCGGACGATGCCGGTTCGGCGCTGATCGGCAAGCTGACCTTTGCCGCCGTGGTCAGCGGCGGCATGCCCGTGATCAAGGGCGGCGGCAGCCGGCTGGTCGAGGCGCTGGCCCGCGTCATCGAGAATCGCGGCGGCCAGCTGCTGACCAACGCGCAGGTGGACCGCGTGCTGGTCGAGGGCCAGGGACGGCGCGCCCGCGCCGCCGGCGTGCAACTGGCAGATGGCCACCGCGTGCGCGCCCGCGACGCCGTGGTCTGCAACGTCACGCCGCAACAACTCTACGGCCAGCTGCTGCCCGACGCGCCGCCGCCGGCGCGCGAGCGCGCGCAAGCCTATCGCTACGGCCGTGGCTGCATGCAGCTGCATTTCGCGCTGAACGCGCCGCCAGCCTGGATGGAGCCCGAGCTGGTCAAGGTGCCGCTGGTGCACCTGACCGAAAGCCTGGAGCAGGTCTGCGCCTCGGTCACCGAGGCCAACAACGGCCTCTTGCCCGCGTGTCCGACGCTGGCCATCGGCCAGCCCGTGGCGGTGGACCCGTCGCGCGCGCCTGACGGCGGCTGGATTCTTTGGATCCAGATGCAGGAGATGCCCGCGCGCCTGAAGGGCGACGCCGCCGGCCAGATCGACACGCCCGCCGACGGCCGCTGGAACGAGGCCGTGCGCGAGGCCTATGCCGACCGCGTGCAGGCCCGCCTGGAACGCGTCATGCCCGGACTGGCCGAGCGCATCGTCGGCCGCCGCGCCTACTCGCCGGCCGACCTGGAGGCGCTGAACTGCAACCTGGTCGGCGGCGATCCGTACTCGGGCATCTGCTCGCCCGACCAGTTCTTCTGGCTGCGCCCCTTCGCCAGCGGCGGCGGCGCGCGCGGCCACCGCACGCCGGTCGCCGGCCTGTATCACATCGGCGCGTCCACCCACCCCGGTCCCGGACTGGGCGCGGGCTCGGGCACGCTGGTCGCCCGGGAGATCGCGCGGAAATAGCGGCCCGACGCCCCGGGCCTTGCCACACCTTCCGGCGCGCGGATCCGTCCGCGCGCCCGGGACGGCCGCGCGCGTCGTCCGCCCATCAAGGGCGGCGCGCGCCACGCCAGCCAGTTGCCGTACCAACAACAACACACCGTGGTTAGGAGACAAAGCTATGCGCAAATCCATGCCCGCCTGGGCACTACTGCTGGCGTCGGCCCTGGGGCCGTCCGCGGCGCTGGCCATCGAGGGCGGCGCCCTGCCGATCTATCCCGACGGCCTGGAAAACTACATGGTCGGCGCCCTGCCCCCGCCGGGCGTGCACTTCCTGACCTATGGCGGCGCGCTGCGCTACGACACGCTGCGCGGCAACAGCGGCGAGTCGCTGGTGCGCGACTTCAAGGTCAATGTCAATATGCTGGCGCCGCGCCTCATCTGGGTCGCGCCCCAGCCGGTGCTGGGCGGCAGCCTGGCGCTGCACACCGTGGTGCCGCTGCTGGACGTGGACTTCCGCGCCAACGGCGCGCGCTTCAAGAGCTCGGGCCTGGGCGACATCGCCGTCGGCGCGGCGCTGGGCTATCACGCCTCGCCGGCGCTGCACTATCTGTTCGGCGTCGATGTCTACGCGCCCACGGGCAAGTACGACGCCAAGGATCCGTCCAGCCTGGGCAAGAACTACTGGACCATCCAGCCCCTGGCCGCGCTGACCTACACGCAGCCCACCGGCCTGAACGCCGACCTGAAGGTCATGTACGACTTCAACCAGCGCAACAGCGACACGCGCACCCGTTCGGGCCAGGCGATCCACGCCGACTACAGCCTGGGCTGGGGCCTGGGCGGGGGCTGGGTGGCGGGCGTAGGCGGCTATGTCTACCAGCAGGTCACGGACGACAAGGGTCCGAACAGCGCGATGGGCAAGGCGCGCGCCCTGGGCGTCGGTCCGTCGATCCGCTACGCCAGCCAGGGCGGCTGGCTGTTCACGCTGAAGTGGCAGAAGGACTTCGAGGTGCGCAACCGGCCCGAGGGCAACCAGCTGCTGGCCAAGCTGGTGATTCCGTTCTGAGGGAAAGGCGCCGGGACCGCCTGCGGTTCCGGCGCTGAATCGCGCGCGGACTCAGTGCCGCCGCAGCGTCTGGCTGGGCGTTTCCAGGTAGCGGGCCTTGTAGTCGTTGCTGAAACGGCCCATATGCGCGAAGCCCCAGCGCAGCGCCACGCCGGCGACGCTGGCGGCCTCGCCGCTCAGCAGCTCGGTGCGCGCGCGTTCCATGCGCAGGTCGCGCAGATAGTGCATGGGGCTGACGCCCAGGAATTCCTTGAAACCGCTGTAGAGGCTGCGCACGCTGACGCCGGCCACCTGCGCCAGCTGCTCGACGCTGAGCGGCTCGTGCGCGTGCGCCTGCAGGTAATCCTGCGCCCGCCGCACGTGGCGCGGCAGGATCGAACTGCGCCGCGCCGGGGCGGTCTCGCTGTAGTTGTGCAGATGCGAGGTCAGCAGGATCGAGGCGGCCAGCTGCTCGACCTGCGACAGCACCAGCTTGTGCTGCTCCAGGTCGGGATAATGGGTGGCGCAATCGACCAGATAGGACAGCAGGCAGCTCCAGGGTGCGCAGTCGCGCCAGCGAAAGCCCAGCTCGAAATGCAGCGGCTTGTCCAGCGGATGGCCCAGATAGCCGACCAGCGTGCGCTCGACCAGCGAGCGCGAGATGCGCAGCATGACCTGGTCGTTGCCGGCCTCCCAGCACATGCGCGTATCGCATTCAGGGCTGAGCACCGAGGCCAGCTCCGGCGAGGAATCGATGCGCTGCCCGCCCCTCTCGATGGCGGCCGTGCCGCACAGCGGCATCTGCACCAGGAAGAAGCTTTCCAGCGGCCCCGGCTCGATGCGCACGGTAGCGCCGTAGCGCAGCCGGCTCAGCGACAGGTCGCCCAACCCCGTGTAGTGCATGCGTGCGTCCAGCCGCTCGCCGCCGGCGGTGCGGGTCAGCTGGTGAGGCTTCATGACGCGCCCGACCATCGAGCGCACCTCATCCAGGTCGGTGGAGGCGAACAGCAGCTTTTCCGGCGCGTTGAGCAGCCGGTCGATGGGCGTGCCGGTGGCGGAGGTGCCGGTAGCGGACGCGCGCGACGGCGCGGCCGAGGACGGGGACATCGGGATCAACGTAGTGGGCATGGTTGCTGCCTCCCTTGGGGCCTGGCTGTCAGCCTGATCTTGTCTGGGCATCCGGTTGCCCGCCGGCTGCGCCCTGTGCGCCGCAACATCCGCGCAACGCCTAGTCCCACGCCGCCACGACCCTGCGGCAGCGCGGGACTTGCACAGATCCTACTACGCAGGCCGGCGCGACGCGCCACAGGAAAACCCGCCTTGGGCGGGGCCAGCTATCCGGTTCGTGCTTACATTATCCGAATAGTGCTTGAAGCATAAACATATGAAACCTGCGAGTTTGGCGCAAGTGCCGGTTGAAGAAATACTGACGGCCAGTTGAGCGCGTGGCCTCGCTCTGGCCTTGCTGCGCCGCTTCCCCGCGCTCGCCTCGCCCTCGCCCCACACGTCGCCCGGCAAGTCGCGCCGGCTTCAGCGGCCCTGCCAGTAGCGCCCGTTGCGCTGTCTCTCTCCACGCACCCGCAATTCGGCAGGCAGGGATTCCGCCACCACCGCGCCATCCCGGTCGCTGCGCCAGAAGCGCACGCCGGCCGCCGTCCAGCGGTGCTCCACCGCCGGCGCCGGATGGCGGAAGCGGTTCAGCATGCCGGCCTGGGCGATGACGTGCCCCGCGCGCGTGGCGGCGATCAGTTCAAGGCTCGACGAGGTGGCCGAGCCATGGTGCGGCGCCATCACCACGTCCGTCGGCGGCAGCGCGGGCGCGAGCGCGCGTTCCTGGGCCACGCCGATATCGCCGGTCAGCAGCAAGGAATGCCGCGCGCCCTGCACCCGCAGCACGCAGCTATCGGCGTTGGGATCCGCCGGATCCTTCTCGGCCGCCAGCGGATGCAGGAACGCGAAACGCAGGCCATCGGCTTCCCAGGCCTGCCCTCGCGCGCAGCGCAACCGTGCGACAGGCGGCACATAAGCGCCGGCATCCGCCCGCCCCTCCGAAATCCGTGCCTCGCGCGCGTCCCGCGCCAGAAAAGCGTCCAGGTCAAAGGACGCATGGCTGCGCCCCACCGCCACCGCGTTCAGCACCGCCCGCGTTCCGCCGACATGGTCCATGTGCACGTGCGAAAGCACCAGATCATCCAGCATGCGGATGCCGCGCGCGCGCAGGTAGGGCGCCACCACCCACTCGCCGACATCGGATCCCCCACGGTGACGCGGCCCGGCATCGAACAGCAGCGCGCGCGTGGCGGTTTCCAGCAGCACCGCGCCGCCCTGCCCCACGTCCAGCGCCGTCACCCGCCAGTATCCCGGCTCGGGCCGCTCGGGACGCCAGCACAGCAACGGCAGCATCCAGAGCCACCCCCAATGGCGCCCCGGCCAGCCTCGCGCCTGCAAGGCCCAGGCCATGCCCGCCAGCGCCAGCAGCAGCCAGGGCCAGGGCGCGGCCGCCACGTCGAAGCTGGCCCAGGATGCCTCGCCCACCCAGGCGACGGGCATCATGGTCAGGTCGAATACCGCCAGCCCCGCCTGCCCCGCCCCGGCAGCCAGGCGTTCCGCGCCCGGAATCGCCGCGAACAACGCGCACAGCAGGGACAGGGGCGTGACCAGGAAACTCACCGCCGGTATCGCCACCGCGTTCGCCAGCGGCGAGCCCGCCGACACCTGGCCCACCCAGAAGGCCAGCAGGGGCGTCAGCCCTAGCGTCACCAGCAATTGCAGATGGCTGGCCTGCCCCAGCCTCGCCGCCACGCGGCGGCCCAGGCCGGCTGACGGATCCACCGGCGCCGCGACGATGCGCAGCAGGATGGCGACCGCGCCGAACGACAGCCAGAAGCCCGGCGCCATCGGCGCCCAGGGGTCCAGCGCAGTCACCAAGGCGGCGGCGACGGCCAGCACCCGCCCGCCCGTCAAGGGCAGGCGCGACATGGCCGCCGCCAGCACCGTCGCCAGCATGAAGAAGGTGCGCCGGGCCGGCACGCCCCAGCCCGCGAGCAGGCAATACAGCAACGCGACCCAGGCGGCCGCCATGCCGCCCACGATGCGCGACGGCGCGCGCTCGGCCAATCCGATGCCGCGCCAACGCGCGCGCCGCCACAGGAACGCGGCCAGCATGCCCGCCACGCCGGCGATCGAGGTGACGTGCATACCGCTGATGGACACCAGATGCGTGATGCCGCTGCGGTTGAACAGCCGCCAGTCCTCGCGCGCGACCCCGGCCTGGTCGCCGATCGCCAGTGCGATCAGGACCGGCGCGTAGCGATACCCGTCCAACGCCCGGCGCATGCCCGCGCGGATGCGGTGACGCGCGCGTTCGATCACCACGCCGGGCCCGGCCCAGGGATGGTCGGCTACGAATTTGGGCTGGCCGCGCACCGTGCCGGTGGCCCGCAGGCCCAGCGCGAACATCCGGCCTTCCGCATCCGGCAGGCCCGCGTTGAGCAGTCCCGCCGGGCGGCGCAGCACCAGCGCCATGCGCCAGACCTGCCCCGGCGCCAGCGCCGGCAGGTCCGGTCCGTCCGGTGACGCATGCCATGTGACCAGCAGGCGGGAGGGGATGCCGGGCGGCGCGGGTTCCAGCGTATCCGCGACGAAGCGCCAGCGACGGGCGTCGCCGTCCGGCAGTCCTGTCACTTGCAGCATCAGGCGCGCCACCTGATCGTGGTGCGCGTCGGACAGACCATCATCGAGGCGAGCCTGGGCCTGCCAGCTGGCGTTGAACAAGCCGGCGGACAGGCCCAATGCGAGCGCGGCGGTCAACTTCCAGGCGGCGCGTCGCGGCCGTCGCAGCGCCAGCGCCGCCAGCAGAATCGCGGCCACCAGCGCGGCGCGCGCCACCGGCCCCGGCAGCTCCGCCAGGGTCTGCGTCAGCGCCGCGCCGGCGACGAATGCGAAGCAGAAGAATCGGCCAGTGATAAGCGCCCCTTGCCGACACGGAATGCAAGCCACGAGACCATGCCGCGGGCCGGTGTCGAAGGGGATCAGCGTAGGCCGCGCGCAGACGGCCGAAGCAGGAAATGAATGGCTTCGTCACTGCGTGGCGACCGCAGCGCGAACATGTACGCGGGCGCAGCGACACGGCGCGGCCGAGTCTCGCGCGCCGCACGCCCATCCCCGTGCTACCGGAACCGCAGATTCGCCCGCCCCAATTCCCTCACCGACTTGCACCCCATCAACCGCAACGCCCGCTCGATCTCCACCCGCATCAGATCCAGCGCGCGCTCCACTCCCGGCTGGCCGGCAGCCGCCAGCGGGAACAGGTAATAGCGTCCCAGCCCCACGGCCTTGGCGCCCAGCGACAGCGCCTTCAGCACATGCGTGCCGCGTTGCACGCCGCCGTCCATCATCACGTCGATGCGGTCGCCCACCGCGTCGACGATCTCGGCCAACTGGTCGAAGGCGCTGCGCGAGCCATCGAGCTGGCGGCCACCGTGGTTCGACAGCACGATGCCGGTGCAGCCGATGTCGGCGGCCCGACGCGCGTCCTCCACCGACATCACGCCCTTCAGGCAGAACTGGCCGCCCCAGTGCGCGACCATCTCGGCCACGTCGTCCCAGGTCATGGACGGATCCAGCATCTCGGTGAAATAGCGGCTGATGGACATGACGCCGCCGCCCATGTCCACGTGGCCGTCCAGCTGAGGCAGACGGAAGCGCTCGTGCGTGAAGTAGTTCAGCGCCCAGCCGGGCTTGGCCATGAACTGGGCGATGCCGGCCAGGTTGAGCCGGAACGGGATGGCGAAGCCGGTGCGCTTGTCGCGCTCGCGGTTGCCGCCGGTGATGCTGTCCACCGTCAGCATCATCACCTGCACGCCGGCCTCCTTGGCGCGCGCCATCATGTCGCGGTTCAGGCCCCGGTCCTTGTGGAAATAGAACTGGTAGACCTGGGGGCCGCCACTGATCCGGCGCGCTTCCTCCAGGCTGACCGTGCCCAACGACGAAACGCCGAACAGGGTGCCGTGCCGGCCGGCGGCGGCGGCCACGGCGCGCTCGCCATCGTGATGGAACAGGCGCTGCAGGGCCGTGGGCGAGCAATAGACCGGCAGCGCCAGCTTCTGGCCCATCACGGTCACGGACAGGTCCACGTCGGCCACGCCGCGAAGCACGTTGGGCACCAGGTCGCAGTCCTCGAAGGCGGCGGTGTTGCGCGCGTAGGTGGTTTCATCGTCGGCCGCGCCGTCGATGTAGTTGAAGATCGGCCCGGGCAGGCGCCGGCGCGCCATGGCGCGGAAATCGTGGAAGTTGTGGCACTGGTTCAGGCGCATCGCGAGACCTTGGGACGGGCGTGGACGACGAAGGCGAAACCGGCGTGCAGCCATGCCGGGCGGACACATAGTGTAGGGGCTGCGCTCACCGGACGGCCCGGACACGGCTGCGCGCCCGCCAACTTGACAAGCGCAGCCCCCGCTCGGAACATACCCTCCCAGTTCCGCCGCGCCGCCGCCCTCGCCTACGCTGTCGCGCCCGCTCCGCGCGCGGCCTCGCATCCGCGGCCCGGCGCCCCCGGCCAGCCGCGCAAACCAGGATCCGCCGGCATGGCTGACGCACGCAACGATCTCGACTCCCTCGCCCACACCTCCCGCGACCTCCACGCCGCGCTGCACCGCGACGCGCCGCTGGTGCAGTGCCTGACCAACTTCGTCTCCATGAACTACGCGGCCAACGTGCTGCTGGCTGCCGGCGCCTCGCCGGCGATGGTGCACGCGGCCGAGGAAGCGCCCGAGTTCTCGCGCATCAGCGGCGCGGTGGTCATCAACATCGGCACGCTGTCGCAGCCCTGGCTGCACAGCATGCTGCTGACCGCGCAGGCGGCGTCGCAGGCCTCGGTGCCCTGGGTGCTGGACCCGGTCGCCCACCATGCCACCGCCTTCCGCCGCGACGCGGTGCGCCGGCTGCTGGCGCTGAAACCGGCCATCATCCGCGGCAACGCGTCCGAGATCATCGCGCTGGCCGGCGGCGCCAGCGCCGGACGCGGCGTGGATGCGGGCGATCCGGTGGCGCAGGCCGAGCAATCGGCGCGCGAGCTGGCGCTGGCGCAGGAGACCGTGGTGGCCGTCACCGGCGAAGTGGACTATGTCACCGACGGACACCGCGCCGTGCGCATCGCCGGCGGCGACGCGCTGATGCCGCGCGTCACGGCGACGGGCTGCGCGCTGACCGCGCTGACGGGCGCCTTCGCCGCCGTGGCCGGGCAGGCCGCCGACAGCGCGGGATCGCGGCAGGCGCCCCGCGCCGCCGGTTCCCGGCACGCGGCCTATGCGGCGGCGGTCGCCGCCCTGTCCTGCTTCGCCATCGCCGGCCGCCGCGCCGGCGCGCTGGCCGACGGGCCGGGCTCGTTCGCGTGGCGCTTCCTGGACGCGCTGGCCGCCTTGCGTCCGGACGACCTGGTCGCGGAATCGCCACTGCGCCCGTGAGCCTGCCTCAGCACCCATGACCGCCTGATGACGACCGCAAGACCGCAGGTCGCGGTTGCAACCGGGTCTTCCGTGTCATGGATGGGTCACACGGCGTCCCCAGAATTCGTCTCCTTCATATCCGGAGGAATGACGATGAAGCCCGCCCTGCGCAAGATCTTCGCCCTGTCGGCCAGCGCCGCCCTGCTGGCCAGCCTGTCCGCCTGCGGCGGCAGCGACGACGATGACGACGCGCCGCCGTCCAACGCGCTCAAGGGCGCCACGCTAGATGTCGCCATCCTGGGGACGACCGACCTGCACGCCAACGTGCTGGGCTACGACTACTACAAGCTGGCCGAGGACAAGAGCTACGGCGTGGACCGCACGGCCACGCTGATCGCCGAGGCCCGCAAGCAGAATCCGAACACGCTGCTGTTCGACAACGGCGACACCATCCAGGGCACGGCGCTGTCCGACTACCAGGCGCTGGTCAAGCCGGTGCAGTGCACGGACATGATCGCCATCTACAAGCAGATGAAGCTGCTGGCCTATGACGCGGCCACGATGGGCAACCACGAGTTCAACTACGGCCTGCCCTATCTGTCGCAGATCACCAACGTGGACTTCGGCTTGAAGGGCATCGCCAAGGGCACGCCGCAGACCAATCCCGCCGGCGCCAAGGATTGCGCGGCGCCGGGCTTTCCCTTCGTGTCGGCCAACGTGGTGTCGGCCCAGAGCAAGCAACCCATCTTCAAGCCCTGGGTGGTGCTGAACAAGAATTTCAAGGCCACCGACGCCGGCGGCAAGGCGGTCGACGTGACGCTGAAGGTGGGCGTGATCGGCTTCGCGCCGCCGCCCATCCTGCAATGGGACAAGGCCAACCTGGAAGGCCACGTCGAGGTGACGGGCTGGAAGGAAACGGCCGCGCGCTATGTGCCGGAAATGAAGGCGGCCGGCGCCGACCTGATCGTGGCGCTGGCGCATGGCGGCATCGACCTGAAGACGCCCTACAGCGCGTCCATGGAGAACGGCGCGGCTTATCTTACCCAGGTGCCGGGCATCGACGCGCTGATCACCGGCCACCAACATCTGCTGTTCCCGGACACCAACCCCAAGTCGCAGTTCGCCGGCCAGCCCGGCATCGACCTGGCCAAGGGCCTGATCAACGGCGTGCCGGCGGTGCAGGCCGGCCAGTGGGGCAACAACCTGGGCCAGATCAAGCTCAGGCTCGCCTATGACAAGGGCTGGAGCGTGCAGAAGGACGCCACCCAGGTGCAGCGGATCTCCACGCGCCTGACCGCGCAGAGCGGCAACACGCCCGCCACCTACGTCGCGCCCGACGCGGCGACGCAGCAGCTGGTGCAGGTCGAGCACGCCGCCACCATAGCCTACGTCAAGACGCCGATCGGCGCGGCGCAGTTCGACATGTCGACCTACTACGCCATGGCCGGCGACGTGTCTGCGCTGCAGATCGTCAACATGGCGCAGATCGACTACCTGAAGGACTACATCGCCCGCAACAACCCGTCCTATGCCGCCCTGCCCATCCTGTCGGCGGCGGCGCCATTCAAGGGCGGGCGCAATGGTCCCGGCGACTTCACCTTCGTCAAGCAGGGCAACATCGCGATCAACAACGCGGCCGACCTGTACCTGTATCCCAACACGCTGCAGGTGGTGCGCGTCAGCGGCGACATCGTGCGCCAGTGGCTGGAAAAGACGGCCGAGCAGTTCCGGCGCATCGACCCCGCCCAAGTCGCGCCGCAGGATCTGGTCGACACGACCTTCGCGACCTTCAACTTCGACGTGCTGTATGCCGAGGGCAATGCGTTGCGCTACGAGATAGACGTCACCCAGCCGGTGGGCTCGCGCATCGTCAACCTGACCTACAAGGGCGCCCCGCTCAATCCCGCCACCCAGTTCCTGGTCGTCACCAACAACTACCGCGCCAGCGGCGGCGGCGACTTCCCGGGCCTGGCCGGCGGCAAGGGCGACATCGTGCTGCAGGCGCCGGACGCCAGCCGCGACGTGCTGATCAGCTACATCAAGCGCCATCCCTCGCTGGACCTGGCCACCTATGGCCTGGACCGCAGCTGGCGCTTCGTCAAACTGGCTGGCCAGGCCGGACCGGTGGTGTTCGCATCGGTGCCGGGCACACTGGCGATGGCCACGGCGCATGGCGTGGGCAATGTGTCCGTGCATGACGCCACGCCGGACCCGGTGACGCAGCTGTCGCGCTACAGGATCGACCTGACGCAATAAGCGCGGACCGACGGCGGACATCCGCCGCCACGGTCGGAACCGCCGGCTCCCATTCCCTGGGAGCCGGCGGCCTTCAACGGTAGTAGACGCAGATGCGCCGCCCGTCGATCTCGTGCACCGCGATCGGCAGCGCGTACAGTGCGCTCAGCACCTCGGCGCGCACCAGCTCGGCCGGCGCGCCCTGACAGGCCACGCGGCCCTGCTTCAAGGCCACGATACGGTCGGCATAGCAGGACGCGAAGTTGATGTCGTGCAGCACCAGCACCACGGTCTTGCCCAGCTCGTCCGCCGCCCGGCGCAGCGTGCCCATCATGGCGACGGCGTGCTTCATGTCCAGGCTGTTCAGCGGCTCGTCCAGCAGCACGTAGCGCGTGTCCTGGCACAGCACCATCGCCACGAAGGCGCGCTGGCGCTGGCCGCCGGACATCTCGTCCAGGTAGCGGTCGGCCAGGGGCTCCAGCTCCAGGTAGTCGATGGCGCGGTCGACGTGTTCCTTGTCCTGCAGCGTGAGCCGGCCGCCGCTGTGCGGATAGCGGCCAAAGGCAACCAAGTCCCTGACCGTCAAGCGCAGCGGCAGATGATTGTCCTGCCGCAGGATGGCCTGGCGGCGCGCCAGCTCGCGGCTGTCGGCGCGGGCCACGTCCAGGCCTTCCACCAGGACGCGCCCCTCGGACAGCGGCAGCAGGCGGCTGATCATGGACAGCAGCGTGGACTTGCCGGCCCCATTCGGGCCGATGATGGCGGTGACGCCGCCGGCCGGCAGCGCCAGCGTCACGCCGTCGACCACCACGCTGTCGCCGTAGCGCTTGCTGACGTTCTGGATATCGATCACCGGCGCCCCCTGCGCAATATCAGGGTCAGGAACACGATCCCGCCCAGGAATTCAATCACCACGCTCACCGTGGTGTTCAAGCGCAACACGCGTTCCAGCAGCGTCTGTCCGCCCACCAGGAACACCACCGCCAGCAGCATCGCGGCCGGCAGGGCATGCCGATGCCGGTCCGATCCCATCAGCTGATAGGCCAGGTTGCTGACCAGCAGGCCGAAGAACGTGACCGGCCCCACCAGCGCGGTCGACACGGACACCAGCGCGGCGATGGCCGCCAGCGTCGCCAACAGCGTGCGACGGTAATCCACGCCCAGGTTCACGGCGATGTCGCGGCCCAGCGCCAGCACGTCGTAGCGGCTGCGCATGCGCCACAGCATCAGCGACACCGCGCCCATGACGGCCAGCGCCACCGGCAGCAGCTCAAGGCGCACCGAATTGAAGTTGGCGAACATGCGGTCCTGCAGCACCAGGAATTCGTTCGGATCGATCAGCCGGATCACGAAGCTGGACAGGCTGCGGAACAGCAGTCCGAAGATGATGCCCACCAGCATCATCAGGTGCAGGCTGCGCACGGCGTCCGCGAACAGCCAGCGGAACAGCAGGCAGGCGAAGGCCGTCATGACGCCGACTTCCAGCAGGAACGCCGCCACCGGATGGCCCGTGGCCACGGCCGCCTGTCCGAAGACATACACCACCAGCGCCTGGATCAACAGGTAGAGCGCGTCGAAGCCCATGATGGCGGGCGTCAGGATGCGGTTGTGCGTGATGGTCTGGAACAGCACCGAGGACACCGCCACCGCATAGGCCACGGCCAGCATGGCCAGCAGCTTGCCGCCACGGAATGGCAGGATGAAGGACCAGCCGCCCTGCGCGCCCAGCGTCATGAAGGCCGCGATGCAGGCGACGGCGGCGGCCGCCAGCAGCCACAGCCGCCTCGCCTGGGGCGAGGCGCGCAGCGCGGCGGCCTGCGCCGGACGCGGCGCGGCGATGGCGGCGCGGGCCTCAGGCATGACGGTTCCTCCGTCCATGCAGCAGCCACAGGAACAGCACGCTGCCGACCACGCCGACCACCGTGCCCAGGGGAATCTCATACGGATGGATCAGCAGCCGGCCGACGATGTCGCAGGCCAGCACGAACACGCCGCCCAGGATCGCCACCCAGGGAATGGCGCGGCGCATGTTGTCACCCAGCAGCAGGCTGACGGCATTGGGCACGATCAGGCCCAGGAACGGGATGCTGCCGGCCGTCACCACCACGACGGCGGAAATCGCCGACACGATGAGCAGGCCCGCCAGCATCAGGCGCGCATGGTTCAGGCCCAGGTTGGCGGCGAATTCCCGGCCCATGCCGGCCACGGTGTATCGGTCCGCCGCCAGGTAGGCGGCAAGGGTCAGGCCCAGGCCGATCCACAGCAGCTCGTAGCGGCCGCGCAGCACGCCCGAGAAATCGCCCGTGGTCCAGGCGTGCAGCGATTGCAGCAGGTCATAACGGACCGCGACGAAGGTGGTGGCCGCGTGGATCACGCCGCCCAGGATCAGCCCGATCAGCGGCACGATGAAGGGCGTGCGCAGCGGCACGCGCCGCAGCAGCGCCAGGAACAGCAGCGTGCCGGCCAGGGCGAAGGCGGTGGCCGTGAGCATCTTGCCGATGACGGGCGTATCGGGCGCCACCAGCGTCACCACCAGAATGCCCAGCGTGGCCGATTCCACGGTGCCGGCCGTGCTCGGTTCCACATAGCGGTTGCGCACCAGCATCTGCATGATGAGCCCGGCCACCGCCAGCGACATGCCGGCCAGCAGCAGCGCCAGCGTGCGCGGCACCCGGCTGACCAACAACAGGCGCCAGGCGCGCTCGGCCTCGGGGCCGCCGCGCAGCGCGTCGAACGACAGCTGTCCGGCGCCCAGGCTGACGCTGGCCGCGCACAGGACCAGCAACAGGCCCAGCAAGGCCGCCAGCCCGGCCCAGCCGCCGGCGGGTTTCACCTGCATCCGCAAAGCGCCCAGCTCCCGGCCATGCCGCTACTTCGCCCCGGCCAGCGCGCGGGCGACCTCGTCCACGCTCTGCTGCATGGCATACAGGCCGGCGCTGCCCAGCAGGTACCAGTTGTAGTTGTTCAGGTAGACCACGCGGCCGTTCTTCCAGGCCTTGGTCGGGCGGATCAGCGCGTTGTCCAGCATGCTGCGGGCCGGGCTGCCTTCGCGGCCGATGGCGGCGTCGCGGTCGATCACGAACAGCCAGTCGGGATCGGTCTGGGCGATGAACTCATACGAGATCGCCTGGCCGTGGTTGGACACGCTCAGCCCGGCCGCGGCCGGCTTCACGCCAAAGGCGTCGTGGATCACGCCGAAGCGCGAGCCCGGGCCATAGGCGCTCATCTTGCCGCCCGTGGTCAGCACGATCAGGCCGGTGCCTGCGGCGCCGGCCTTGCCGTGCAGCGCGGCGATCGAGGCGCGCAGGGCGTCGATCTTTTCCCTGGCCTGCGCCTGCTTGCCGTAGATCGCGGCCAGCAGCTCGGCGTTGCGGATCACGCTACCCACCAGGTCCTTGGCGTCGACCGTCAGGTCCACGGTGGGCGCCAGCCTGGACAGCTCGTCGTATTTGGGCGCGGAACGGCCGGCCACGAAGATCACTTGCGGCGCGGCGGCGTGGATCACTTCATAGTTCGGCTCGAACATGCTGCCGACCTTCAGATAGCGCTTGTCCGCGTACTGTTCCAGCTGCGGCGGCAGCTTGGCGGCGGCGGGCACGCCGGTGACGTCCACGCCCAGCGTGTGCAGCGTGTCCAGCACGGCCAGGTCCAGCACGACTGTCTTGGTCGGATTGGCCGGCACTGCGGTCTCGCCGCGCGCATGCTTGACGGGGATGGACGCGGCGCTGGCGGCGGCCGCCATGCCCAGGCCCAGGGCCAGTCCGGCGGCGGCGCGCGCCAGCAGGCGGCGGGTAGATGTTTGCTTGGTGTGCATCGATGGCTCCTGGTTCAGAACTTCACGCCTACGCCCAGCCAGTAACGGCGGCCGTCCTCGACATAGCCGTAGTCGTCATAGCCGACCTGCTTGTCGAACAGGTTGTAGATGCCGGCGTAGACCGACACGCGCTTGTTGACCGCGTAGGACCCGCCCAGGTCCACGAAGGTGTAGGACGGCGCCACCACCGACGACGCGGACGGGCCGGTGATGGGCTGGCTTTCCTTGCCGCGGAAGTTGATGCGGGTCCAGGCCTGCAGCGCGTCCGACGCCTGCCAATTCACGGTCGTGGTGAACAGGTGCCTGGGCAGCTGGTTCAGCGGCTGCCCCTGGTACTGGCCGGTCTTCTGCTCGGACTTGGTGAACGTGTAGCTGCTGGTCATGGACCAATCGTCCGCCAGCGGCAGCTTCATGCTCGCTTCCACGCCACGGGAATAGGCCTTGTCCACGTTCATATAGGTCGTGGGATTGGCCCCGAACTGGTTCGGCCCGTCGGTGCATTGCGACGCCGAGCACGCCACGCGCGTGATCTTGTCCTTGAAGTCGTTGTTGAAGATGGTCAGGCCGGCATTGAAGCCCGCGCCGTCGTCGTACAGGATGCCCAGTTCCTCGGTCACCGATTTCTCGGGCGTCAGATTGGGGTTGCCGTACATATTGCCGCCACGGCTGACCTGGCCCCAGCCCGCCACCGTCTGGCGCAGGTCGGGCGAACGGAAGCCGGTGGACACGCCGCCCTTCAGGGTCCAGCGCTCGGCCATGTGCCACACGCCGTACAGCCGGGGGCTGAAGTGGGTACCGAAGTTCTCGTCCTTGTCCATGCGCAGCCCGCCGGTGACGGCGAAGCGCTCGGTCAGGCGCCACTCGTCCTCGGCGAACAGCGCCCACTGGTAGCGCTCGACCTTGTTGGGGCCATTGGCCAGCTGATTGCCGGTCTGGTCCTTCAGGCGCTGGTTCAGGTAGCTGCCGCCCAGCGTGAGCGTGTGCGAACCCAGCGGCAGGGTCCAGCTGGTCTGCAGGTCCAGGTTCTTGATCTTCATCTGCCGCGAGCGGTTGTCGAACTCTTCCTGCTGCACATAACTGTCCGACACGCCCCAGCCCCAGCGGCCGGTGTGCGACAGCGCCCACTTGTTGCTGCGGTAGTCGGTCTCGGACGAGGCCGGGCAGCCCGTGCGCGGGCAGCGCTCGCCCGGCGCCAGCGGCGCGACGGTCTTGCCCAGCGTGTTCTGGATCTTCTGGCGGGCCGTGGTGGCCTCCAGCACGATGTCGTGGTCGCGGTTGGGCGTGAGCGCCAGCTTGGCCGTCACGCTGTTGGTGTTGCGCTTGCGGAAGCCGTCGTAGATGTTGTCTTCATCGCGCTGCGTGGCGCGGCCATAGATCTGCAGGCCCAGCAGGTCGTTCTTGATCGGCCCGGCCAGGTAGAAATTGCCCTGGTAGATGTCGCCCGACTTGCTGCTTTCCTGGATGGTCGAGTCCATGCGGATCTCGCCGCCCCATTCGCTGGGCACCTTGCGCGTGATGATGTTGATCACGCCGCCCATCGCGTCCGAGCCGTACAGCGAGGACATCGGGCCGCGCACCACCTCGATGCGCTCGATGGCCGACAGCGGCGGCGTCCAGCCGCCCTCCACGCCCGAGGAATCGGAGTTGGTGCGGGTCTCGCGGGAGTTCTGGCGCTTGCCGTCGATCAGGATCAGCGTGTACTTGGCGCCCATGCCGCGCAGGCTGATGTCCTGGCGATCGGCGCCGCCGGTGACCACCACGCCGGGCACTTCCACCAGCGCGTCGGTCACGTCGCGGTAGAACTTCTTTTCCAGGTCCTGGCGCGTGATCACGCTGATCGAGGCCGGCGCGTCCTGGATCTGCTGCTCGAAGCCGCTGGCGGTGACCACCACCGTATCCATGACCCTGGCGCGGTCCTCGCCGTCAGCCCAGGCGGAGGCCGAAACGCCCGCTCCGGCCGCGCATAGCGCGACCGCCAGGCGGGTGCGCAAATGCGTAGGCGTGCCAATGGCGCGACGCGACGCCGCGACGTGTGTGCTGCTCATATTCCTGATGCTCCCGTCCCAGGTGGACCGCCGCGCCACGCGCGCCGGCTGCCCCTGCTTCTTACGATTCATAATGAAAACTATTCTCATATTAAAATGGGAGGGATCCGATGGCGGCAACCCGCTTTCTGCAACTTTTATGTTCTTTGCACTTCTTGACGCTGCGGCATGGGGCCATGCGCCACACTGCCGGGTGCGAGAAGCACAACGCCCATGGCTACATTCCTTACCCCGACAGCGCGTCGCATCCTGCTGATCGACGACGACGCCGAACTCGCGCAGATGCTGCGCGAATACCTAGAACCCGCCCATTTCCAGCTCGCACTGGCCCACACTTGCGAACAAGGCCTGCACCTGGCCAGCCAGCAGGATTTCGACCTGCTGCTGCTGGACCTGATGCTGCCAGACGGCAACGGGCTGGACCTGCTCAAGCAGTACCGGCAGCGCTCGCGCCGGCCCGTCATCATGTTCACCGCGCACGGCGGCGAGACGGACCGCGTGCTGGGCCTGGAATTCGGCGCCGACGACTACCTAACCAAACCCTTCAGCCCGCGCGAGCTGAAGGCGCGCATCACCGCCGTGCTGCGCCGCTTCGACGAAATCCCCGAGGCCGCCCCGTCCGGTCTGGCGGTCGGCGCACTGAGCCTGGACCCGGCTTCCGGCCGGGCCCGCCTGGGCGCCGACGAGGTGGTGCTGACCGGCGCCGAGCAGCGCATCCTGGAAATCCTGATGCGCACGGCCGGGCAGGTGGTCGCGCGCGACCAGATCGGCATGTATGCGCTGGGCCGCGTGCCCGACCGCTACGATCGCAGCATCGACACACACATCAGCAGCCTGCGCCGCAAGCTGCGACTGGACAGCGGCGGCGCGCCCGCCATCCGCAATCTGCGCGGGCTGGGCTACGTGCTCGCCGCCGCGTGACCATGCCATTGCTGCCCGTGCGCTCGCTGTTCTGGCGAGCCTTCCTGACCTTCTGGAGCGCGATGGCGCTGATCCTGGTCTGCGGCATGCTGTTCACGGCGGCGGTCGCCTGGTATCGCGTGAACTCGCTCGATGGCCTGAATCCGGGCAGCCTGGCGCACGACGCCGCCCAGATCGCGCGCGAGGACGGCGCGGACGGGCTGGAACGCTGGGTCGCGGCCATGGATGCGCGCTACAGCGCGCTGAACATCTATCTGGTGGACGCCTCCGACCACGACATCCTGGGCCGCGCCCTGCCCGCGCGCCTGCGCGACTGGCTCAAGGACTATCGCGCCGCGCCGCCCGACCCATTCCCCGCCTCGTCCGCGCCGTCGCCCAGCGTGCGCGTGTCCTGGTGGGATCCGCAGCTGCTGACGCTGCCCGACGGTCGCGAACTGCTGATGCTGTTCCTGCCCTTCGATTCCTCACACTGGGAATTGCTGGGCCTGGCGCCCGTCGCGCTCGTCATCGTGCTGTTCGCCCTGGCCGTCACGGCGCCGCTGTGCTGGGCCCTGACGCGCAACGTCACCGCGCCGCTGGGCGCCCTGCGGCTGGCAACGCAGGCCCTGTCGGCCGGCCAACTGGACGCGCGCACGCCGGCCCGGCTGACGCGGCGCAAGGATGAGCTGGGCCTGCTGGCGCAGGACTTCGACGCCATGGCCGGCCGCCTGCAGGCGCTGGTCGGCACGCGCGAACAGCTGCTGCGCACCATCGCCCACGAGCTGCGCTCGCCGCTGGCGCGGCTGCAGCTGGCCGTGGAACTGGCGCGGCGCAAGGACGAACGGCTGGACCTGCAGCTGGACCGCATCGAACGCGAGGGCGAACGGCTCGACGCGCTGGTGGGCAATACGCTGGCGCTGGCGAAGATGGGCGCCCTGCCCGAGCCGGCCGACATGCTCGACCTGGCCGAAGTCGTGGACGCCGTGGTCGAGGACGCGCGCTTTGAAGCGGGCGACCGCAACGTCGGCATCGCCTGGGAACGGCCCGCCCCCCTGCGCATCCAGGGCGACCGCGAGAGCCTGGCCAGCGCGATCGAGAACGTGCTGCGCAATGCGCTGCGCTTCGCCCCGACGGGCAGCAGCATCCGCCTGCGCCTGCTGGCGGGCCTGCGCGACGTGCAATTGGAAATCGAGGATCGCGGCCCGGGCGTGCCGGAGCAGGAACTGGGCTATCTGTTCGAGCCCTTCTACCGCAGCGCCTCGGGCGCGGCCATGGCGGGCAGCGGCGCCGGCCTGGGCCTGAGCATCGCGCGGGCGGCGGTGGCCGCCCACAAGGGCCGCATCTCGGCCAGCAATGTGCTGCCTCAGGGATTGAGCATGCGCATCGAGCTGCCGCTGGCCGCGACTTGAAACGTCCCGCCGGCGAGACCTCGGGTCCGGCCGGCGGCCCGGCGAGCGCCGGGCCCCGCCCGCGTTCCGATCAGAACGTGATGTTCGCCGACACCCACAGGCGCCGGCCTTCCAGCACCTGACGGTACGAGTTGGACCAGTTGGTGGCGGCGGTCGGCGCGCTGGCGCCGGTCTTGGTCGGCCCGTAGTTCTCGAAGTTCTTGTCGAACAGGTTGTAGACCGAGGCCGACAGGGTCACGTTCTTGCTGACCGCGTACGAGCCGCCAAGGCTGGCCAGCCAGTACGGGCTGTAGAACACCTGTTCCTTTTCCCAGTTCATGTCGTTGAACTGCTTGGCGCGGTATTCGCCGCGCACCCAGGTGCTGAACTTGTCGTTGACCTGCCACTTCAGGCCCAGGTTCAAGGCATGGCGCGGCTGCGATCCCAGCGGCTGGCCCTGCTTGGCGCCGGACGTGACCTCGCTGGCGGTCAGCGTGTAGTTGGCGTTGAACGACCAGCCCTCGAACAGCGGCACGCGGCCGCCCAGCTCGAAACCCTTGATGGTCGCCGAATCCACATTCACGCGCTGCGAGAAATTGTCCACCGGCACGCCGTTGCGCTCCCACACGCCCAGGTCCAGGCAACCCGGAACGGGGCCGCCGCTGGCGCGGCAATTGGCCACGTTCTGGTTGTCGAGCTTGTCCTTGAAGCGGGTGTGGAACGCCGTCAGGTTGCCGGTCAGGCCTGCGCCGTCGTCGTAAACCACGCCCAGCTCCGACGAGGTGCTGGTTTCGGGACGCAGTTGCGAATTGCCCAGCAGCGGCCGGGTGCCCTGCGCGCCCAGGCCGATGATGCCGTCGGTCATCAGGTTGATGTCCGGCGTCTTGTAGCCCTTGCTCACGCCGCCCTTGAAAGTCCACGCCGGCGTGGCGTTCCAGACCAGGTAGCCGCGCGGGCTCCACTTGCCGCCGAACTGCTCGTTGCGGTCGTAGCGCGCGCCCAGGGTCAGCGCCAGGTCGTCCACGATGCGCCACTCGTTCTCGGCGAACAGCGCCCACTGGTACTGGCTCAGATTCAGCGGCGCCGAGACCAGGGTGTCCTTGAACTTCTGCTCGCGCCACTGGCCGCCCATGGTGAGGCTGTGGCGCTCGTTGAACAACGGCATGGTCCACTTGGTGTCGAAGACCCAGTTGTCGTATTCCAGGTCGCGCTTGGCGCCGTCGGTCGGCTGACGCGGCGCGTTCATGGGATTGGTCCGGCCGATGGTCTCGGTGGTGTCGTACACCAGGCTGGTGTCGGAGCTGACCGAGCCGCCGTAGCGGCCCAGATGCGTCAGCGCGTAGCGCTGGCGGTTGAAGCGCATCTCGGGCTCGTAGCCGCCACCCTGCCGGTTCCTGGCCACGCTGCTGTTGAGCGTGCCCAGCTCGCCATTGGCGTTGTCGAAAACCTGCCAGTTGCTGTCGATGTCGAACAGGATGTCGTGGTTGCGGTTGGGCGTGAGTGCCAGGCGCAGGCCCAGGTTGCGCTGCAGGCTGTCGCCCAGCCCGCTGAAGCCGGCGATGTCGCCGGTGTAGTTGCCGCTGTTGTATTCCGCCTGATTGACCGGATAGCTGCCGTTGGCGCTCAGGCGCCGGTACAGGCCGCCGCGCACGGTCAGGCCCAGCTTGTCGGTGGCGATGGGGCCGCTCAGGTAGAAGGCGGAGCCGTAGTTGTTGCCATAGCGGTTATCGCCCTGGGCGGTGCCGTCCAGCGTGATCTGGCCCATCCATTCCTGGCTGACCTTGCGGGTGATGATGTTGATGACGCCGCCCATGGCATCCGAGCCGTAGAGCGTGGACATCGGGCCACGCACCACCTCGATGCGCTCGATCGCCGCCATCGGCGGAATGAAGTTGGTGTCGACGTCACCAAAGCCGTTGGGACGCGCGCCGGAGCTGTTCTGGTTCAGCCGCTTGCCGTCGACCAGCACCAGCGTGTAGTCGCTGGGCAGACCGCGGATGCTGATGTTCATGCCGCCGGCCTTGCCGCCGCGCTCGACCGTCACGCCCTCGACATCGGCCACCGCGTCGGCCAGGTTGTGAAAGGGCTTGGTTTCGAGTTCCTCGCGCGTGATGACCGAGATGGACGCGGGCGCTTCCTTGATCTGCTGCTCGAAGCCCGACGCCGTGACCACGACGGAATCGAGCTGGTGGGTCACGCCATCCTGCGCGCCCTGGGCGTGGACGGCGCCCGATGCGGCGAGGGCCAGCGCCAGGGGAATCTGGCGCAGCGCAAGGACGGGGATGGAACGGGCTCGCCTGGAGCCGCTGGAACGGATGTGCGTGGACATGGGAGTAACCAGAAGAACCGTTCCCGAAGGAACGGCGCGCAAGGCGCTGGGCTTGGGTTCATATAGAGAACGCCAATGGTATTTATTCCCATTAACTGATTCAATTATTTGTCAGGTTTTATTCAGACAAATGACAGATTTCAGAAAAATCTGATCAAAATGACGTATTTACACGACAATTTTCACGATCTCGTCCCAACAAATCGGGACAAAAGATCTCAGGCGGGCGTCAGTCCGACAACCCCGGCCAACCTGGGCAGCACCCGCAAGGCATTGGCGCTGGTCACCCGCGCCACCTGTTCCGGCGTCAGCCCGCGCAGCGTCGCCAGCGTGTCCGCGATACGCGCCAGCTCGCCTGGCCGGTTGCGCCGGTCGGGCGGATGCAGCCAGGCGGGCGGAATGTCCGGCGCGTCGGTTTCCAGCACCAGGTGCTCCAGCGCCACCTCGGTGGCGTGGCGGCGGATCTGCAGCGCCCGCTCGTAGGTCATGGCCCCGCCCATGCCCAGCGCGAAGCCCAGGTCGACGAAGGCTTGCGCCTGTTGCGCGCTGCCGTTGAAGGCATGGGCGATGCCGCCGATGCGGCCATGACGGCGCAGGTGCTTGAGCAGGATGTCCTGGGACTTGCGCACATGCAGCAGCACCGGCAGGCCGAATTCGGCGGCCAGCGCCAGCTGGGCCGCGTAGAAATGTTCCTGGCGCTCGCGCGGCGCGCCGGCGGCGATCTCAGGCACGAAGAAATCCAACCCGATCTCGCCGATGGCGACGAAGCGCGGATCATCAAGGGCCTGCTGAACAGCCTCGCGCAGCGCCTGCAAGTCGCCCTCGCCCGCGCGCTCGACATACAGCGGATGGATGCCCAGCGCATAGGCGCCGCCGGCGGTGCGCCGTGCCAGGTCGCGCACCACGCCGAAGTTGGCGCGTTCGACAGCCGGGATCACGATGGCGGTAACGCCGGCCCGCAGCGCATGCGCGGCCACCTCGGGCCGGTCGGCGTCGAATTCTGCGGCGTCTAGATGGCAATGGGTGTCGATCAGCATCGCGGGCTCCTGGTGGGCATTATGCGCCCGCGCCTGCCCGGAGGGCGCGCCGGCAAGTCCAGCGGACGCGCAGGCGGCATCCGCCCGGACCCACGGCGCGAAAACGATCAGCCTGACACCAGGCGGCCGTTTTCCATCAGCAGCTGGCGGTCGGCGCGCGCCGCCAGTTCCGGATCGTGCGTGACGATGGCGAAGGCCGTGCCGGATTCCCGGTTCACGCGCGACAGCAGCTCGAACATATTGTGCGCGGTATGGCGGTCGAGGTTGCCGGTGGGCTCGTCGGCCAGCACGCAGGCCGGCCGCGTCACCAGTGCGCGCGCCAGCGCCACGCGCTGGCGTTCGCCGCCGGACAGCTGGCCGGGATAGTGCTCTTCGCGCGCGGCCAGACCCACCATGCCCAGCACCTCGCGCGCGGCCGCGCGGGCCTGCTCGCGATCCTGGCGCCGCACGATCAGCGGCATGGCCACGTTGTCCAGCGCCGAGAATTCCGGCAGCAGATGGTGGAACTGGTAGACGAAGCCCAGGCTCTGGTTGCGCAGCGCGCTCTTGCGCGCCTCGGACAGACCGACGGCCAGCTTGCCGTCCACCGTGACCGAACCGCTGGACGGCACGTCCAACAGGCCCAGGATGTGCAGCAGCGTGCTCTTGCCCGAGCCCGAGGCGCCGACGATGGCGACCATCTCGCCACGCGCCACGGTCAGGCTGACGTTGTTCAGCACGTCGATGCGCGTCGGCCCTTCGTCGTAGAACTTGACCAGCTGATCGGCCTGCAGCGCGGGGGTGGCGGAATCAATCATGACGCAGCACCTGTGCGGGTTGCAGGCGCGAGGCGCGCCAGCTGGGATACAGCGTCGCCAGCAGCGACAGCACCAGCGAGGTCAGGCCGATGGTGACGATGTCGCTGACCTGCGGGTCGGACGGCAGCGCGCTGATGAAATACACCTCGCGCGGCAGGAACTGCACACCCAGCAGGCGTTCGATGAAGGGCACGATCACGTCCACGTTGTAGGCGATCGCGATGCCGCCGGCCACGCCCAGCAATGTGCCGATGACGCCGATCAGCGCGCCCTGCACCAGGAAGATGCGCGCCACTTCGCCCGGCCCGGCGCCCAGCGTGCGCAGGATGGCGATGTCGGATTGCTTGTCCTTGACGGCCATCACCAGCGAGGACAGCAGGTTGAACGCGGCCACGGCCACGATCAGCGCCAGGATCAGGAACATCATGCGCTTTTCGGTCTTGACCGCGGCGAACCAGGTGCGGTTGTTGCGCGACCAGTCGCTGGCCATCATGTAGGGCGGCAGCACCTGGGCCAGCTCGGCGGCCACCTCGGGCGCCCTCTGCATGTCGGCCACGCGCAGTCGCACGCCGGCCGTGCCGCTGTCGCGGAACACGCGGGCGGCGTCCTCGTCGTCGACGAAGGCCAACGAGGAATCGTATTCGTAGTGGCCGGAAGAGAACACGCCCACCACGGTGAACTGGCGCATGCGCGGCGCGAAGCCGGCGGGGCTGATCGAGCCTTGCGGCGCCATCATCATCAGCGTGTCGCCGACCTTCACGCCCATGCCGTCGGCCAGCTCGTTGCCCAGCACCACGCCAAAGCCGCCGGGCTTCAGGTCGGACAGCTTGCCCGTGACCATCTGCCTGGGCAGGTCGGACACGCCGCCCTCGGTGGCGGGATCGATGCCGCGCACCTGCACGCCGCGCAGCGCCTGCCCGCGCACCAGCATGCCCTGCGCCGCCACGAAGGGCGCGCCGGCCTTGACGGCGGGATTCTTCTTGGCGGCGTCGGCGTACTGCTGCCACTGGTCCAGCACGCGCTCGGGCGCGGCGCCGGGTATGTAGAGTTCGATGTGCGGCAGCACCGACAGCATGCGGTCGCGCACTTCCTTCTGGAAGCCGTTCATGACCGACAGCACCACGATCAGGGCGGCGACGCCCAACGCGATGCCCGCCATCGAACTCGCGGCGACGAAGGAGATGAAGCGATCGCGGCGGCCGCGTCGCTGGCGGATCCGGGCCAGCCCGGCATAGCGGGCGCCGATCCAGAATTCGTAGGGTATTTTCAGCACGAGCGCATTATGGCATTAACGGCCAGGAAATCGGGGCCGCGGATGTGCGGTTCCAAGACCAGGCGTATCCACCTATGGCAGATGGCGGCGGGCCTTAGTTCCCGCCATCGCCAGACTACAATCCCGCCCATGCTGATCGTGATACCGGGCGCCCTGCCCGCCCTCCCCGTGGCCGCCGAGCTGGCCAAGCTGCTGCCCGAGCGCGCCCCCGCGCTGCACGTCTGGCTGCAGGCCGGCGCCGCGCGCGCCGAACCCTACGACCTGCGCGCGCACGGCTGCACCGCCTTCGAAGCCTGGCAGCTGCGCCGCGCCGGCCACCGGCCCGAGGCCGGCCTGCCCCTGGGCGCCGGCCTGGGCCCCTTGCTGACGCAGGACCAGCCGCAGGACGGCGAGCCGGTCTGGCTGGCAGAACTGGCGCACCTGGCGCTGGGCGCGGACCAGGCCATGCTGGCCGATCCGGACCAGATGGACCTGCGCGCCGAGGAAAGCGCCGCGCTGTACGACACCGTGCGGCCGCTGTTCGACGGCACCGGCTTCGCGGCCGAGCCGCTGGACGCGCGCCGCTGGCGCCTGCGCCTGCCCGAAGGCTTGCGGCCGGCCACCGCCAGCCCGTTGGCCGTGGCCGGCCGCCGGCTGAACGACTGGTGGAAGCAGGACGCCGAAACCCGTCCGTGGCGCCGGCTGCTCAATGAAATACAGATGGCCTGGCACGACCATCCGGTCAACGAGGCGCGCGCCGCGCGCGGCGTGGCGCCGGTCAACGCGCTTTGGCTGTACGGCGGCGCCCGCCCCTGGCGCATCGCGCCGCCCGGACAGGCGCTGATCCTGGACGGCCTGGACGCGCCGCAACGCGCGGGCGACTGGGCCGCCTGGCTGGACGCGCTGCCCGCGCTGGACGCGCAGCTGCGCGCCCGGTCCGGCAAGCAGGGCCTGCCCGGCGCCCCGACCGAACTGCTGCTGCTGGGCGACGACCGCAGCGTCGCCCTCACCCTGAAACCGCGCGGCAGCCTGCTAGGCTGGCTGCCCGCGCCCAAGAAGAACTGGAGCGCCTGGTGGTCTCACCCCGCTTGACCGTACGCCCCGCCAACCAGGACGCGCTGCGCGCCCTGCAGGCCTCGGGCATCCATCCCCTGCTGGCGCGGCTGTGGGCCGCGCGCGGCGTCACCCATCCCGACCAGACCAAGCTGGCCTGGCCCGCGCTGCTGCCGCCGGCCGGCCTGACCCATTCCGCGCACGCCGCCGGCGTGCTGGCCGACGCCATCCAGGCCGGCCGCCGCCTGCTCATCGTGGCCGACTACGACTGCGATGGCGCCACCGCCTGCGCGGTCGGGCTGCGCGCGCTGTCGGCCATGGGCGCGGACGTGGACTTCCTGGTGCCCAACCGCTTCGAGACCGGCTACGGCCTGTCGCCGGCCGTGGTCGACCTGGCCGTGGCCCACCGCAACGGCAAGCCCGACATCATCATCACCGTCGACAACGGCATCGCCAGCGTCGACGGCGTGGCCGCCGCCAATGCCGCCGGCATCGGCGTGGTCATCACCGACCACCACCTGCCGGGCGACACGCTGCCCGACGCGCTGGCCATCGTGAACCCCAACCAGCCCGGCTGCGGCTTTCCGTCGAAGAACCTGGCCGGCGTGGGCGTGATCTTCTACATGATGCTGGCGCTACGCGCCGAGCTGCGCCGGCGCGGCGTCTACGCGGCCGACGGCGGCCCCAGGCTGGACGCGCTGTCCGACCTGGTGGCGCTAGGCACCGTGGCCGACGTGGTCAAGCTGGACGCCAACAATCGCCTGCTGGTCACGCAGGGCCTGCAGCGCATGCGCGCCGGCCGCCTGCAACCGGGCCTGCGCGCCCTGTTCGCCGTGGCCGGCCGCGAGCCGCGCAGCGCCAATGGCTTCGACCTGGGCTTCGCGCTGGGTCCGCGCATCAACGCCGCCGGACGCCTGGCCGACATGAGCCTGGGCATCGCCTGCCTGACCACCGACGACGAGGCCCAGGCGCTGGAGATGGCGCGCGAGCTGGACAACATCAACCGCGAGCGGCGCACCATCGAGGCCGAGATGCGCGAACAGGCGCTGGCCGCGATGGAAGAGCCCAACGCCGCCGCCGGCGCCACCGTCTGCGTGTTCGACCCGGGCTGGCACCAGGGCGTGGTCGGCCTGGTGGCCTCGCGCCTGAAGGAGAAATTCTGGCGTCCCACGCTGGCCTTCGCGCCGGCCGGCGACGACGAGATCCGCGGCTCGGGCCGCTCGATTCCCGACGTGCACCTGCGCGACGCGCTGGACCTGGTATCCAAGCGCAACCCCAACCTGATCCGCAAGTTCGGCGGCCACGCCATGGCGGCCGGCCTGACGCTGGGCCGCAACGATTTCGCCGCCTTCGCCCCGGCCTTCGACGCCGCGGTGCGCGAGCTGACCGGCCGCGATTCGTTCGAGCCGGTCATCGAGACCGACGGCTCGCTCGAATCGGGCTACGCCAACGCGGAAGTGGCCGGTCTGCTCCAGCAACAGGTCTGGGGCGCCGGCTTCGCCGCGCCGCTGTTCCTGGACGAGTTCACCGTGCGCAACCAGCGCCTGGTCGGCGAAAAGCACCTGAAGCTGTCGCTGGAACGCGGCCAGCAACGCTTCGACGCCATCTGGTTTGGCCACGACCAGTCGCTGCCCGAACGCATCCAGGCGGCCTACCGGCTGGAGCAGAACGTGTGGAACGGGATGGTGTCGGTGCAACTGGTCATCGAACACGCTGAATGAAGGGGCCCACCCCCGAAGCGCCTATGGCGCTTCCCCCTCAAGGGGGCGCCGCTGCGGACCGGAAGGACCGGCCCACCCCCGAGCGCTACGCGCT